>NZ_AKJO01000071.1:0-44204 GCF_000282295.1 Pseudomonas sp. GM33 | reverse complement strand
TCGGCAGCTCCTACAGGGGATCATCTACCGGATCAGTCGAAGGTGATCCCTTGAGCCAACGGCAACTCCAGCGAATAGTTCACGGTGTTGGTCTGGCGGCGCATGTAGCCGCGCCATGCATCGGAACCAGACTCGCGACCGCCACCGGTTTCTTTCTCGCCGCCAAACGCGCCACCGATTTCCGCGCCGCTCGGGCCGATGTTGACGTTGGCGATGCCGCAGTCGCTGCCCACCGCCGACATGAACTGCTCGGCTTCACGCACGTCGGTGGTGAAGATGCACGAGGACAGGCCTTGTGGCACGGCGTTGTTCAGGCGCAGCGCTTCCTGGAAGTCGGTGTAGCCGACCACGTACAGGATCGGGGCGAAGGTTTCGTGGCACACGACGTCGCTCTGCTCAGGCATTTCGACGATGGCCGGCGAAACGTAGTAGGCGTTCGGGAACTGGTCTTCCAACTGACGCTTGCCGCCGAAGACCTTACCGCCTTCGCTCAAGGCCTGCTCCAGCGCATCCTGCATGTTGTCGAAGCTTTGCTTGTCGATCAGCGGGCCGACCAGGTTGCCTTCCAGCGGATGGCCGATACGCACTTTCGAGTACGCGGCTTTCAAGCGGGTGACGATTTCTTCTTTCACCGATTCATGCGCGATCAGTCGACGCAGGGTGGTGCATCGCTGACCGGCGGTGCCGACGGCGCTGAACAGGATCGCGCGAACGGCCATGTCCAGGTCGGCGCTCGGGCCGAGGATCATGGCGTTGTTACCGCCCAGTTCGAGAATGCTGCGGGCAAAGCGCGCGGCCACTTTCGGTGCCACTTCGCGGCCCATGCGGGTGCTGCCGGTGGCGCTGATCAGCGCTACGCGCGGGTCGTCCACCAAGGCTTCGCCGGCATCGCGGCCGCCGATCACTACCTGGCACAAATTCGCAGGCGCATCGCTGAAGTTCTTCACGACGCGGTCGAACAGCGCCTGGCAGGCCAGCGCGGTGAGCGGGGTCTTTTCCGATGGTTTCCACACCACCGGGTTGCCGCACACCAGTGCCAGCGTGGTGTTCCAGGCCCAGACCGCGACCGGGAAGTTGAACGCACTGATCACCCCGACAACGCCCAGCGGGTGCCAGGTTTCACGCATGTGGTGGCCAGGGCGCTCGGAAGCGATGGTCAAACCGTACAGCTGACGGGACAGGCCGACGGCGAAGTCGCAGATGTCGATCATTTCCTGAACTTCACCCAGGCCTTCCTGAGTGATCTTGCCGGCCTCCCAGGACACCAGCTCGCCGAGGTCGGCCTTGTATTCGCGCAGCACTTCACCGAATTGACGCACCAACTCACCACGGCGCGGTGCCGGAACCTTGCGCCACAGTTCGAACGCATGATCTGCGCGACTGATGTGCTGCTCGACCTCAGCCGCGCCTTCCCAGTTCACGGCGGCGATCCTGCTGCCATCAACCGGCGAATGCACCGGCACTTTGCCGTTCTGGTACAGGGCCGGGTTCACACCTAGACGATCAAGCAATGCGGCAACCATGGGTCACTCCTCAAGCAAAAGACAGAACACGTGCAGCCGGAAAATCACGGCTGATCAGAGCTGTAGTTTTAGCTGCCCGGAGGTTACTCAACAAACGACCTTTAAGAGAGATATCATTCCGTTTATTCATGCAGTGCATTGCTGGCAATAAGAAACAAGAACCAAGGACCGCCCATGCTGAATAAACGCTACCTGCCATCGATCGCTGCGTTGCAGTGCTTCGAAGCCGTCACCCGGCACTTGAGCTTCACCCGGGCTGCCGAAGAGCTGAACCTGACCCAGAGCGCCGTGAGCAAACAGGTCGCGCAACTCGAGGAGCTGTTGCAGCACCTGCTGTTCCGCCGGGTGCGCCGTCGCCTGCAGATGACGCCGGCCGGCGATCTGTACCTGGTCGAGGTGCGAAAGATCCTCACTCAGGTCGAGATGTCGACCCATTACCTGCGCTCCTACGGTGGCGAAACCGAAGTCCTGCGGGTTTCGACGCCGCCCACCTTCGGTGCGCGCTGGCTGGTACCGCGCCTGAAAGGCTGGCGCCTGCGGCATCCGTCGATCCATCTGGACCTGTGCAGCGAACAGGAAGCCGACGACCTGCTGCAAGGTCGCAGCGACCTGGCGTTCTACTTCGGCCAGGGCTCGCGGCCCGGCACCGAATGCCTGAAGCTGTTCGGCGAAGAGCTGGTGCCCGTGTGCGCCCCGGGTAGCCTGCCGGACACGCCGTTCACCGACCCGACGCAACTGACCGACCTGGTCCTGCTGCAAAACGCCTCCCGCCCCCAGGCCTGGCATGACTGGTTCGACCACCAGGGCTACCACACCGAGCACAGCTACCACGGCCCGCGCTTCGAAACCTTTTACATGTGCATCCGCGCCGCCCAGGTTGGCTGCGGCGTGGCGCTGCTACCGCGCTTTCTGGTGGAAGAGGAACTGGCCGACGGCAAGCTGGTCATTCCCTGGCAGCATGCAATGCCCAGCAGCGACTCCTATTACCTGGCCTACCCGGAGCATTCGGCGGAAGTGCCCAAGGTGCGGGACTTTGTGAAGTGGATGCTGGAGCAAATTGATAGCCCGGATGCCCCACAACATTGAGCCTTTTCACAATCCCTGTGGGAGCGAGCTTGCTCGCGATGGCGTCATTACATTCAATACTTGAATTGCCTGTCAGTCCGCTATCGCGAGCAAGCTCGCTCCCACAAGGATCTGGTGCAGTCTGAAAAATTGCTGGCAATCCCCACCACCGTTGTGCGCCACTAGCTCTATTCAATGTGGAGAACCCCCGTTATGAGCGAGAGTGTGTTTGCCGATCGCATCGTGCAGAACCTGCTCGACACCGACTTCTACAAACTGACGATGATGCAGGCGGTGCTGCACAACTACCCCAACGTTGAAGTCGAATGGGAATTTCGCTGCCGTAACGGCGAGGATTTGCGCCCATACCTGGCGGAAATCCGTTTCCAGATCGAGCGCCTGGCCGAACTGAGCCTGAGCGCCGATCAATTGAGTTTTCTGGAACGCATCAGCTTCCTGAAGCCGGATTTCCTGCGTTTTCTCGGCTTGTTTCGCTTCAACCTGCGCTACCTCCACACCGGTATCGAAAACGGTGAGCTGGTCATCCGCCTGCGCGGCCCATGGCTGCATGTGATCCTGTTCGAAGTGCCGCTGCTGGCGCTGGTCAGCGAGGTACGCAATCGTTATCGCTACCGCGAAGTCGTGCTGGAGCAGGCCCGCGAGCAGCTCTACCGAAAGTTCGACTGGCTGAGCGCCAACGCCAGCAGCGATGAATTGTCCGAGTTGCAGGTGGCCGATTTCGGCACGCGCCGCCGCTTCTCGTATCGCGTGCAGGAAGAAGTGGTGAATGTGCTCAAGCATGACTTCCCCGGACGCTTTGTCGGCACCAGCAACGTGCACCTGTCCCGGGAGCTGGACATGAAACCGCTGGGCACCATGGCCCACGAATGGATCATGGCCCACCAGCAGCTCGGCCCGCGGCTGATCGACAGCCAGATCGCCGCACTCGATTGCTGGGTCCGCGAATACCGTGGCCTGCTGGGGATTGCCCTGACCGACTGCATCACCATGGATGCCTTCCTCGGCGATTTCGATCTGTTTTTCGCCAAGCTTTTCGACGGTTTGCGCCACGACTCGGGCGATCCGGTGGTCTGGGCGGAAAAAGCCATCGCCCACTATCACAAGCTCGGCATCGACCCGATGAGCAAGACACTGACCTTCTCCGACAGCCTGACCCTGCCCAGGGCCCTGGAGATATTCCGGGCGCTGCGCGGTCGGATCAATGTGAGCTTCGGCATCGGCACCAACCTGACCTGTGACATTCCGGGTGTCGAACCGATGAGCATCGTGCTTAAAATGGCCGCCTGCAACGGCCAGCCGGTGGCGAAGATCTCCGACGAGCCCGGCAAGACGCACTGCAAAGACCCGAATTTCGTCGCGTACTTGCGACACGTTTTCCAAGTACCTGCCGCCCTTTCAAGTCCATCAAGCAAGGAGTGAATTCATGCAAGCCGTACAGCGTGAGATTGCTGAACAGCTCAAGGTCCAGCCGCCATTCGCCGACGAAGCCGCCCTTGAGGCCGAAGTCGCCCGGCGGGTGACCTTCATTCAGGACTGCCTGGTCAACTCCGGGCTCAAGACCCTGGTCCTGGGCATCAGTGGCGGTGTCGACTCCCTGACCGCCGGCCTGCTGGCCCAGCGAGCCGTGCGTGAACTGCGCCAGCGCAACGGTGATGCCGCGTACAAATTCATTGCCGTGCGCCTGCCCTACGAAACCCAGTTCGATGAACACGACGCCCAGGCTTCGGTGGATTTCATCAAGCCGGACGAGCGCCACACCGTGAACATCGGCCCGGCGGTCAAGGCCCTGGCCAATGAAGTCGCAGCCTTCGAAGGCAAACATGCGGTGTCGGTGGACTTCGTGCTCGGCAACACCAAGGCGCGCATGCGCATGGTCGCCCAGTACACCATCGCCGGCGCGGCCCATGGCCTGGTGATCGGCACCGATCACGCGGCGGAAGCGGTGATGGGGTTCTTCACCAAGTTCGGTGACGGCGCCTGCGACCTGGCGCCACTGAGCGGCCTGGTGAAAAACCAGGTCCGCGCCATCGCCCGCAGCTTCGGCGCGCCGGAATCGCTGGTGGAAAAAGTCCCGACGGCGGACCTTGAAGACCTGTCGCCCGGCAAACCGGACGAAGCCTCCCACGGCGTGACCTATGCCGAGATCGACGCGTTCCTGCACGGCCATCCGGTGCGGGAGGAAGCGTTCAAGATCATTTGCGACACCTACAACAAGACCCATCACAAGCGCGTGATGCCGTTTGCACCTTGAGGCGTGAGTGAATGAAAAAGCCCGCTGAAGTGTTGAGCTTCAGCGGGCTTTTTCTTGGGCCAAAACATATGTCGATGCTGATGGCCCCTTCGCGAGCAGGCTCGCTCCCACATTGACGGCGCAAACCTGTGGGAGCGGGCTTGCTCGCGAAGAACGATGACGCGGTGTACCTGATTACTTCAGGGTCACGGTGCCTTTCATCATCGAGATGTGGCCCGGGAACGAGCAGAAGAACCCGTACTTTTCACCGGCCGCGAGCTTGGAAACGTCGAAGGTCACCGAATCGGTTTCGTTGGCGCCGATGATCTTGGTGTGGGCGATCACACGGGCGTCGCCTTCTTTCAGGTAGTTCTTGTCGATGCCGGCGCTCAGGCCATCGGTGGCGATCGGCTGCATGTCGGCTTCTTTACTCAGCACCCAGTTATGGCCCATGACGTTCTTCGGCAAGCTGCCGGAGTGCTTGAGTTCCACGGTAAACGTCTTGCAGCTCTTGTCGATTTCAATGGCCTTCGTGTCGAAAGACATCTGGTCGGTGGAGTCGACAGTGACTTTGCACTCGGCAGCCATCAGTTGGCTGCTGGCCAGTGTCAACAGGGATACCGCAACAAGTTTGGCAAACATGGTGAATCTCCAAGGCAGGGTTAGCGAAATCGCGAATAAACAGAAGACTGCCTGAAAACTTCGCAAGTTCATATGACTTGAATCAAAAATTGTATACAACTTTCGCGCTATGGCACCGATACGAAATATCTACCGGCCAAGTGTCTGGCCCGGGCCTATCATCAGGTCGTCCCCCTTCAAATGGAATGCCTGTCATGTCGATCAACAGCCTGTTGTGCAGTTTGCTGGCCGCCTACGCCTGCGGCGCCAGCGGTACGTACGAAACGCCAAAACACCAAGTCTAGCCCTTGGAGTACCACGCGCCTGCCTTTACTCTGTGGCCCTGATCGACCATGGAGCAAGGCATGTCTTTAACATCCGTTTGTGTATTTTGTGGCGCCAGCACCGGCACCCACCCGGCTTACCGTGAAGCCGCCGTGGCCCTTGGCCGGGCCCTGGCCGAACGCAAGCTGACCCTGGTGTATGGCGGTGGCGCCGTAGGGCTGATGGGCATAGTCGCTGATGCGGCCCTGGCGGCCGGCGGTGAAGTGATCGGCATCATCCCGCAAAGCCTCAAGGACAAGGAAATCGGCCACAGCGGCCTGACCCGCCTGGAAGTTGTCGATGGCATGCATGCACGCAAGGCGCGGATGGCCGAACTCAGCGATGCCTTTATCGCGTTGCCCGGTGGCCTTGGCACCCTCGAAGAACTGTTCGAAGTCTGGACCTGGGGCCAGCTCGGCTACCACGGCAAACCGCTGGGATTGCTGGAAGTGAACGGTTTCTACAGCAAATTGACGTCTTTTCTTGATCACATCGTCGGCGAAGGCTTCGTTCGCGGGCAGCACCGTGACATGCTGCAGGTGAGCGAATCGCCGCAAAACCTGCTCGATGCTCTGGATGCCTGGCAACCGTCCGTAGCGCCAAAGTGGGCCGAGCAAAAACCCAGCTAACGGCTCGGCACCGATACAGGGCAGAATATGCGCCGCTCAACCTCACCTTCGACCCCAGAGGATCGCCCATGGCTAAACCTAATTATTCCTTCGCCAAACGTCAGAGAGACTTGGCCAAGGAGCAGAAGAAAGAGGAAAAGCTTCAGCGCAAGAAAGCTACAGCTGAAGAAGCGGCACTGAACCCTGAGGGTGAAGTGGCGGCAGAAGACGATGTTGATGCACCGAAAGACTCGGCGCCCGACGCCTGAGAACCTCCGGGCCGGTTGATCTGATCTGGCCCACCGGATCTGTGTACAGGATTGGCAGCTTGGCTGCCGATCCTCACAGGCCGATCTGAAATACCCCTCTCCAGACTCGCTATACATTCCCCCTTGTAGGAGCTGCCGCAGGCTGCGATCTTTTGACTTTGATTTTTAAAAAAACAAGATCAAAAGATCGCAGCCTGCGGCAGCTCCTACAAGGATCGGGGGGGGCTATTCCAGTGGCATCACGGTTACCCGAACTTCCGGGTCGTGGTTCCCTCCTCCGAGAATTACCCCCCGCAACGGCGACACATCGGAAAAGTCCCGGCCCCAGGCCAGGGTGATGTGCTCCAGTGCCGGCTGCACATTGTTGGTCGGATCGAAATCCACCCACCCCAGCACCGGGCAAAACACCGAGACCCAGGCGTGAGACGCATCGGCACCGATCAGCCGTGGCTGGCCCGGTGGTGGCTGGGTCAGCAGGTAGCCGCTGATATAACGCGCGGCCAA
The DNA here is from genome assembly GCF_000282295.1 of Pseudomonas sp. GM33. Taxonomy (NCBI): domain Bacteria; kingdom Pseudomonadati; phylum Pseudomonadota; class Gammaproteobacteria; order Pseudomonadales; family Pseudomonadaceae; genus Pseudomonas; species Pseudomonas sp. GM33. The sequence goes on along the minus strand of NZ_AKJO01000071.1, from coordinate 37,039 downwards.
TCCACGGGAACGCACGCAAGCGAGCATCAGGTGAGCAAAGTCCTGACAGACCCCGCGTCGGCGCTCCAGCACTTCCACCAGCGGCGTCGCCACCTGGGTAGCTTCGGCATCGAAAGTGAATTCAGTGAAGATTTTCTCCATCAGCGCCTGCACGCCGAGCAACAACGGTCGACCGGGTGGAAAACAGCTTTGCGAGAACTCGACGAAGTTTTTCTTCAAATGCACATACGGCGATTCGAACCGGTATCGGCAGGCTTCGAGCAATTCTGGCGACAACGGTTGGCTGCTGTAGGTCAGCGCGCTTCGTGTGTGTTCCCACGCCGCAGACCCACTGAAGTCCGGCACAGGTCGGGGCAACACTTCGATGGTGAGACTGGCGTTGACCAGCAACTCATCGTGGGGACGCTCAAATGCCAGCCGGGTCAGCGGATTGCCGAATACATCCAGCTCATCGCGACGCGAGGTCGGCTGCGGACTGATCTGCAATTGCCGGTCGGTGCAGCGCTGCCAGGCACAAGGCCGCGGCCACAAATGCGCCAGCTGCTGGGCCAGGGACACCGGGCTGTCGTAGTGGTAATGGGTGTCGTGGAAAATCTGGTAGCGGGCGCTCATCAGACGGACACCGTGCGCTGGCTGACATCGTCGACATGGGCGAAATGCCGCAACGCCAGGCGATCGGAGACTTGCCCGCTGGCGTCGGCAATCTCCTGCAACAGTGCGGCCAGCCCTTCGATGGCGGCGCGAACACTGGCGTCGCCGAACAGCGGGTTCTCCAGGCAACCCAGATCGAATCGCGCCAGACGCTCGACCAATTGCGGCAGAACAGTTTCACGCGGTACGCCAAAGTCGTCGTTGAGACGCTTGAGGGTGCGTGTCACCAGTTTCAACTGGAACAACACGGCGTGTGGGTTCTGCTCGTCGAGCAACAACAGGTCGAGCACCGGGATCAATTGCGCGACCGCCAGATAGCGCGACCGGTAGGTGATGCTGCTGTTGCCCAGTTCCAGCAACCATTCCAGCCCGGCCTGATCGATGACCCCGGCGCCCCGCAGGAACGCCGCCAGGCTGCCGCTGAGAAATTGCAGGCGTTCGATCCGCCGGCCAATCATCAGGAAACGCCAGCCTTCGTCCCGGGTCATGTCGTCCAGGGCAAAGCCGGACAGCGCCGCCAGGGACATCACCAGGCGGTTGAGGAAATCCAGCAACTCGCCGAAGTCCGGTTCTTCGGTTTCCAGCTCCATGGCTTCACGCTGCAACTCCACCAGCGCCTGCCAGTTTTCCCGCGAGAGCTTGCCGCGCACCTGCGAAGCGGCCCACTGCAAGCGTTGCAGGTTGGACCGCAGGCTGAACGGCCAGTCGTCACCGAGCAATGCCGCCAACAGGCGTTCGGGTAATTCGCCCTCATCGGGCAGCAGCATCAACCGTTCGCCGAGATCGACTGCGGCCTGCAAGGCTTGCGGGTCGTCGCCGTCGACATAGCGCGCGAGCATGATGCGCAGCAAACGGGCACTGTCGTCGCAACGTTCGCAGTAACGACCAAACCAGAACAGGTTTTCCACCACCCGCGAGGGCAGATACGGGTCGCGCCGCACCAGATCATGCACGCCGATGTTGCGCTGGGCCTTCCATTGCTCGCCGCTGGGCGCACGATCGCCCAGTACCCAGGTGTCCTTGCTGGCGCCGCCACGCTGCATCGACACCACTTCGGCATCGGCTTGTGCGGCGACCCGGGTCAAGCCACCGGGCAACACCCGATAGCCCTCGCGGCTGGCCACTGCATACACGCGCATGCCGATGGCCCGGGGTTGTAGTTGACCGTCTTCGGCTTGCCAGATCGGCGCCTGGGACAGTTGCGCAAGTTCTTGCGCGACATAAGCGTATGGCCGTGCCTGCATGCGCTCGGCGAGCTCCTGGCGCTGTTTTTCACTCAAGTCGCGGCCAAATACCGGTGCAAAGCTCTGGGACGGAAACGCCGGTTTGATCAGCAGCTCCGGCAGCTTTTCCAAGGCTTGGGCCAATACCGGCGCTTCACCGCACCACCAGGTGGCGATGGACGGCAGGATCAGCTCTTCGCCGAACAGGAACTGATTGATCTTCGGCAGGAAACCCAACAAGCCCGGCGATTCCAGCACACCACTGCCGAGCGCGTTGGCCACCAGCACCCGCCCTTGCCGCACCGCTTCCAGCAGGCCCGGGACTCCGAGGGCCGAATCGGTGCGCAGTTCCAGAGGGTCGCAGAAGTCATCGTCGAGCCGCCGCATGATCGCGTGCACCCGCCGCAGTCCACTCAGGGTCTTCAGGTAGACCGTGGCATCGCGCACCGTCAGGTCGCCGCCCTCCACCAGCGGATAACCGAGCTGACGCGCCAGGTACAGATGTTCGAAATAGCTTTCGTTGAAACGCCCGGGTGTCAGCAGCACTACCAAAGGCGCATCCCCGTCACTCGGGGCCTGACGGACCAGGGTTTCCTGCAAGGTGCGGAAGAACCCGGCCAGGTGCTGCACTTTCATATCACGGTACAACTCGGGAAAGGCCCGGGACACAATCGTGCGGTTTTCCAGCGCATACCCGGCCCCCGAAGGCGCCTGGGTTCGGTCCGCCGTGACCCACCAGCGGCCATCGGGTGTGCGCGCCAGATCCACGGCATACAAATGCAGGAAGGCTCCGTCAGGCGGGCTGATGCCCTGACAGGGCCAAAGGAAATTGTTGTGACCGAACACCAGCTCGGCAGGCAGCAGGCCTTCGGCAATCAGCCGTTGCGGACCGTAGAGGTCAGCCAGCACGGCATTGAGCAAACGCGCCCGCTGCGCGATGCCGGCCGACAACTGCTGCCACTCATCGGCAGCGATCACGTGGGGTAGCAGGTCCAGCTCCCACGGCCGGTCAGCGCCCTTGGGGTCGGCATAGACGTTATAGGTAACGCCGTTTTCCTGGATTTGCCGGGTCAGCAGGGCCTGACGCTGCACCAATTGCGCTGGCGTGCTGCGTTGCAACTGCTCGAACAGCCGGCGCCAGTGCGGGCGCACGGCGCCACTGTCGTCGAGCAGTTCGTGATAAGTGCCCGCCGTCAGCGGGTAGCGGTCAAGCAGATCAGGCATGGAAAGCTCGGCAGACAGCAATGATCGGTCAGACTAGCGCAGGCTCGTGACGCCCGGATATACGAAAAATCCGAGCGTCGCGGACGGTTTAGAAACGTCGTAAATCGAGCGTCATCGGTAACTCATCGTTAATGTCCAGAGGGGGTACAGGGAGTTTCCCCGGCGTGTGTCCGATGCGGAAGAAGCGCGCCATCCGCCGACTCTCGGCCTCGTTGGCATTGACCGGCAAACTGTCGTAATTGCGCCCGCCCGGGTGGGCGACGTGGTACTGGCAGCCGCCCAGCGAACGCTGCATCCAGGTATCGAGCAGGTCAAATATCAGCGGCGCGTGGACCGGGATGGTCGGCTGCAGGCAGTTGGCCGGTTGCCAGGCACGAAAACGCACGCCCGCGACGAATTCACCTACACGCCCGGTGGGCTGCAATGGAACAGGAATACCGTTGCAGGTCAGCAGGTAACGCTGGGGCGGCAAGCCGCTGAGCTTGACCTGCAAACGCTCCAGCGACGAATCCACGTAACGCACCGTGCCGCCCATGGCGCCCTCTTCGCCCAGCACGTGCCAGGGCTCGAGCGCCTGGCGCAGTTCCAGGGCAATACCACTGACGGCGTAATCGCCCACCTTGGGAAAACGAAACTCCAGATGCGCGGCGAACCATTCGGCCCGCACGGGATAGCCGGCGGCGTTGAGGTCGACGATGACATCGGAAAAATCCTGCTCGATAAAGTGCGGCAACAGGAAGCGATCGTGCAGTTCCGTGCCCCAGCGCGCCAGTTTTGGCGGTGCATAGGGCTCGCGCCAGAACCGCGCCACCAGCGCCCGCAGCAACAATTGTTGCGCCAGGCTCATGCGGGCATGGGGCGGCATCTCGAACGCACGCAGCTCCAGCAATCCGAGGCGCCCGGTGGCACCGTCCGGCGAATAGAGCTTGTCGATGCAGAACTCGGCGCGGTGGGTGTTGCCGGTGACATCGATCAGCAGGTTGCGCAGCAGTCGATCCACCAGCCATGGCGGACACTCCTCACCTGCTTCAGGCATCTGCGCGAAGGCGATTTCCAGTTCGTACAAGGCATCGTTGCGTGCTTCGTCGACGCGGGGCGCCTGGGATGTCGGGCCGATGAACAATCCGGAAAACAGGTAGGACAGGGATGGATGGTTATGCCAGTAGCTGATCAGGCTGCGCAGCAGATCCGGGCGACGCAGAAACGGCGAGTCCCCCGGGGTCGCACCGCCCAGCACGAAATGGTTACCGCCGCCCGTACCGGTGTGCCGACCGTCGATCATGAATTTCTCGGTGGTCAGGCGGGTCTGGCGCGCTTCTTCGTAGAGGAACTCGGTGCGCTCGACCAATTCATCCCAGGTCGCGGATGGCTGCACGTTGACCTCGATCACTCCCGGGTCCGGGGTGATGCGGAAGTTGCTCAGGCGTGGATCGCTCGGCGGCTCATAGCCCTCCAGCAATACCGGGCACATCAGCTCTTCAGCGGTGGCTTCGATGGCCGCGACCAGTTCGAGGTAATCCTCGACCCGCTCCAGCGGCGGCATGAACAGGTACAACCGGCCTTCCCGCGCCTCGGCACAGAAGGCCGTGCGGGTCAGCCAGTCGGCGGACTCGTCGATTTTTGGCGCGCGGTTTTCTGTAACGGCTGCGCCCTGGCTCTGAAGCTGACCGGTGTCAGGCAGCGGAGGGAAATCCTGATTCGGGTCTTGCGCATGAATGAATGGATATTCCGCCGCTTTCACCCAGGGTTGCGACCCCAGAGGCAAGCGATAGCCCAGCGGCGAGTCCCCCGGCACCAGTCGGCAGTGCTCGTCGCGCAGATACCAGCGGCCGCTCTGCCACTGATCGCCCTTGGCGGTGCGCGCCAGCGGAAGGACCTGGCCAATCACCTTGTCCAACCCCTGGCTGAATACCTTGCGCAGACGCGCCCGCTCCAGCGGCTCCTCCAGACGCGAATCTTCGGCGCTGACGTTTTGCGGCAGCATCCCTTCGCGCCAGAGGTAATAGAAGTTGTCTTCGTAGGCTGGAAAAACGAAGCGTGTCGGAATGTTCAGGCGTTCGGCGACACTCGCCAGAAAACGTCCGGCCAGCGCGCCATCGGCACCGTAGTCTTGTTGTTCGTCGGCTATCAGCGCGCTGTTGCGCCAGATCGGCACACCGTCGCGGCGCCAATAACAATTGAGCGACCAGCGTGGCAGTTGCTCGCCGGGGTACCACTTGCCTTGCCCGAAATGCACCAGTCCATTGGGCGCGTAGTGTCTACGCATGCGCTGGAACAGTTCGGCGGACAACCGCCGTTTATCCGGCCCCAGTGCCGCGGTATTCCATTCGGCGCCGTCCGGATCATCGATGGACACAAAGGTCGGTTCGCCGCCCATGGTCAGGCGCACATCGCCTTCCAGCAAGTCGGCATCGATCTGTCGGCCCAGGGCTTGAATCGCCAGCCACTGGTCGTCGGTGTAGGGCTTGGTGACCCGCGGTGCTTCCCAAATCCGTTCCACGGACATTTCGTGGCTGAATTCGCACGCGCAGGGTTCCACCAGGCCACTGATCGGCGCCGCCGAAGACGGATCGGGACTACAGGCCAACGGAATATGTCCTTCACCGGCAAACAGTCCGGAGGTTGCGTCCAGGCCGATCCAGCCGGCACCGGGCAAGTACACCTCGCACCAGGCGTGCAGGTCGGTGAAATCCACTTCGGTGCCCGACGGGCCGTCGAGGCTTTTGACATCAGCGGTCAGTTGAATGAGGTACCCGGAGACAAAACGCGCCGCCAGCCCGAGGTTGCGCAGCAGTTGCACCAACAACCATGCCGAGTCGCGGCAGGAACCGGAGGCGTGTTCGAGGGTGTGTTCCGGCGTCTGCACGCCGGGCTCCATGCGAATCAGGTAGTCGATGTCTTCGCTCAGGCGCTGGTTGAGCGCGACGAGGAAGTCCACGGCGGGCAACGGTGTGCGGTCGATGCCGTCCAGATAGGCCTTGAATTTCGGCGTCAGCGGCAGGGTTTCCAGGTACGGCGCCAGTTCCTTGCGCTCATCTGCGGCATAGGTGAAGGGGATCTTTTCCGCGTAGGGTTCGAGGAAGAAGTCAAACGGATTGAAGATCGCCATCTCCGCCAGCAAATCGACCTCGATTCGCAATTCATCGGTTTTTTCCGGGAACACCAGCCGCGCCAGGTAATTGCCCTGAGGGTCCTGCTGCCAGTTGATGAAGTGCTGCTCGGGCGAGACTTTCAGCGCATAAGACAGAATCCGCGTGCGGCTGTGGGCGGCGGGACGCAGGCGAACAATCTGCGGGCCGAGCTCGACAGCGCGGTCATAGCGGTAATGCGTGACATGGTGCAATGCGACATGAATCGACACGGCGTGCCTCCTGCGAGCCTTGAGCGTATGGGAAAGCGCGCAAGACTTATGCCATCGCGCATTGCTGGCGCTTTCTTCGGTTGCCTGAGGCAGTACAGCACCAAAACCGGGCGATGCAGGAAAATGGATTGATTATGTTGCACGTAAATGTGGCGAGTGGGGTTTCGCCTGGGAAGCTCTTTGGTGAATGTACCGCCCTCTTCGCGAGCAGGCTCGCTCCCACAGGAGGAATGCATTTAATTGTGGGAGCGAGCCTGCTCGCGAAGAGGCCAGTTGCCACAACCCACTCTCGGGCTTTGATACAGCTTTTACTCTTCCCGGAATGCAAAACGCCAACCCGAAGGTTGGCGTTCTGTTCAGCGCAGGCGCGGCTTAGCGCGGTACGACGGGCTTGCGAGCCGGCTTCGGCCCCTTGCCCTTGGCCGCGTCCTTGCGTTCCTTGGCCGCCTGCTGGTTGCGGGCGAACGCCGCCGCCTTGGCCTGTTCGCGCTTGTCCCACGGGTTGCCGCCATCGCTGGCGCGCGGTGGCAGGCCTGTGTGCTGGGTGAGGATCTTGGTGGTCTTCTCTTTCGCGGCCACTTTATGGCTGCCGGCTGGCGTCGAATTCTTGCGACGGGCGCTCTGGTAGCTGTCGGTCGATGGCTGGTGCAAAGGAATCAGCTGGTTCTTGCCCGGCCCGATCAGGTCGGCGCGGCCCATGCGGGTCAGTGCTTCACGCAGCATCGGCCAGCCTTTCGGGTCGTGATAACGCAAGAACGCCTTGTGCAGGCGACGCTGCTCCTCGCTCTTGACGATGGTCACCGCGTCACTCTTGTAGGTGACCTTGCGCAGCGGGTTCTTGCCCGAGTGATACATCGCGGTGGCGGTGGCCATCGGCGACGGGTAGAACGCCTGCACTTGGTCGGCACGGAAACCGTTGCCCTTGAGCCACAGGGCCAGGTTCATCATGTCTTCATCGGTGGTGCCCGGGTGGGCGGCGATGAAGTAAGGGATCAGGTACTGCTCCTTGCCCGCTTCCTTGGAGTACTTCTCGAACATGCGCTTGAACTTGTCATAGCTGCCGATGCCCGGTTTCATCATCTGGTTGAGCGGACCTTCCTCGGTGTGTTCCGGGGCGATCTTCAGGTAACCACCAACGTGGTGGGTCACCAGCTCTTTAACGTATTCCGGCGACTCGACCGCGAGGTCATAACGCAGGCCGGAAGCGATCAGGATCTTCTTCACACCCGGCAATTCACGGGCACTGCGGTACAGCTGGATCAGCGCCGAGTGGTCGGTGTTCAGGTTCGGGCAGATACCCGGGAACACGCAGGATGGCTTGCGGCACGCGGATTCGATTTCCGGGCTCTTGCAGGCGATGCGGTACATGTTCGCGGTCGGGCCGCCGAGGTCGGAGATTACGCCGGTAAAACCGGGAACCTTGTCGCGAATTTCTTCGATTTCGCGAATGATCGACTCGTGGGAACGGTTCTGGATGATCCGCCCTTCGTGCTCGGTGATCGAGCAGAAGGTGCAGCCGCCGAAGCAGCCACGCATGATGTTCACCGAGAAACGGATCATGTCGTAGGCCGGGATTTTTTCCTTGCCGTACGCCGGGTGCGGAATGCGGGCGTAAGGCATGCCGAACACGTAGTCCATTTCTTCGGTGGTCATCGGAATCGGTGGCGGGTTGAACCAGACGTCGACTTCGCCATGCTTCTGTACCAAGGCGCGGGCGTTGCCCGGGTTGGTTTCCAGGTGCAGCACGCGGTTGGCGTGGGCGTAGAGCACCGCGTCGTTGCGGACCTTTTCCACCGACGGCAGACGGATCACAGTCTTGTCGCGGGTCATGCGCGGGCTGGCGAGGATCTGCACGACTTTAGCTTCTTGCGGATCCTCAACCGGACCTTTTTCCTGCTCGATAGCGCAGGCCTGGGTGTCCTGGGTGTTCACGTACGGGTTGATGATCTTGTCGATCTTGCCCGGACGGTCGATGCGCGTGGAATCGACTTCGTACCAGCCTTGCGGCGTATCACGACGGATGAACGCGGTCCCGCGCACGTCGGTGATGTCTTCGATCTTGTGACCGTAGGACAGACGCTGGGCAACCTCGACGATCGCGCGCTCGGCGTTGCCGTAGAGCAGGATGTCGGCGCTGGCGTCGATCAGGATCGAGTTGCGCACGCGGTCCTGCCAGTAGTCGTAATGCGCGATGCGGCGCAGCGACGCTTCGATGCCGCCGAGCACGATCGGCACGTGCTTGTAGGCTTCCTTGCAGCGCTGGCTGTAGACCAGGCTGGCGCGATCCGGACGCTTGCCGGCCAGGCCACCCGGCGTGTAGGCATCGTCGGAACGGATTTTCTTGTCCGCGGTGTAGCGGTTGATCATCGAGTCCATGTTGCCGGCCGCGACACCGAAGAACAGGTTCGGCTCGCCGAGCTTCATGAAGTCGTCTTTGGACTGCCAGTTCGGCTGGGCAATGATCCCGACGCGGAAGCCCTGGGACTCCAGCAGCCGGCCGATGATCGCCATGCCGAACGACGGGTGATCGACGTAGGCATCACCGGTGACGATGATGATGTCGCAGGAATCCCAGCCGAGCTGATCCATCTCCTCCCTGCTCATGGGCAGGAACGGCGCTGGCCCGAAACATTCGGCCCAGTACTTGGGATAGTCAAATAACGGCTTGGCTGCTTGCATGTCGATAACCGGTGTTGGCTTTCATTGAATTTCGCGGGCGCGGAATATAGCACAAATTTTGACCAATTCCGACGGCTGTGGTCGGAAATTGCGGCGACCCCATCGCGAGCAAGCTCGCTCCCACAGGTTCAATGTGATCCCTGTGGGAGCGAGCTTGCTCGCGATGAGGACCGATCAGTCGCTACAAATTACTCGTCATCATCAAAATTGTAGCTGCCCGGCGCGAGGTTTTCGAAGCGCGTGTACTTACCGATAAAGGCCAGGCGGATAAAGCCGATCGGCCCGTTCCGCTGCTTGCCGATGATGATCTCGGCAATGCCCTTGTGCTCGGTTTCCGGGTGATACACCTCGTCGCGATACACGAACATGATCACGTCGGCGTCCTGCTCGATCGCTCCGGATTCCCGCAAGTCGGAGTTCACCGGGCGTTTGTTCGGCCGCTGTTCGAGGGAGCGGTTGAGCTGCGAGAGCGCCACCACCGGGCAGTTGAATTCCTTGGCCAGGGCTTTCAGGGATCGGGAGATCTCGGAAATCTCGTTGGTCCGGTTGTCACCGCTGGAACCCGGGATCTGCATCAGCTGCAGGTAGTCGATCATGATCAGGCCGACATCGCCGTGTTCGCGCACCAGACGACGGGTCCGGGCGCGCATTTCCGACGGGCTGATGCCCGCGGTATCGTCGATGAAAAGCTTGCGGTCGTTGAGCAGGTTGACCGCCGAGGTCAGGCGCGGCCAGTCGTCGTCTTCCAACTGACCGGAACGCACCTTGGTCTGGTCGATGCGGCCGAGGGAAGACAGCATACGCATGATCAGCGATTCGCCTGGCATCTCGAGGGAGTACACGAGGACAGCCTTCTCGCTGCGCAGCACGGCGTTTTCCACCAGGTTCATCGCAAAGGTGGTTTTACCCATGGACGGACGGCCGGCGACGATGATCAGGTCGGCCGGTTGCAGGCCGCTGGTTTTCTCGTCGAGGTCGGTGTAGCCGGTGGACAGGCCGGTGATGGCGTTGTCGGTGTTGAACAGGGTGTCGATGCGGTCGATGGCCTTGGTCAGCAACTCGTTCACACCCACCGGGCCGCCGGTTTTTGGCCGGGCCTCGGCGATCTGGAAGATCTGCCGCTCAGCTTCATCGAGGATTTCTTCTGCCGTGCGCCCTTCAGGGTTGAAGGCGCTGTCGGCGATTTCGGTGCTGATGCCGATCAATTGACGCAGGGTCGCGCGCTGGCGAACGATCTGCGCATAGGCCTTGATGTTGGCGACGGACGGCGTGTTTTTTGCCAGCTCGCCCAGGTAGCCGAGGCCACCGACTTGCGAGGTCTGACCTTCCTTGTCCAATTGCTCGGCAAGGGTCACGACGTCGATCGGCGAGTTCTGATCGGCCAGTTTGGCGATCGCACGGAAAATCAGGCGGTGGTCATGTCGATAGAAATCGCCGTCGGAGACTTGATCGAGCACACGCTCCCAGGCGTTGTTGTCCAGCATCAGACCACCGAGCACGGCCTGTTCGGCCTCGATGGAATGCGGCGGCACCTTCAGCGCGGCGGTTTGCAGGTCGTATTGCTCGGGAGCTAAGATTTCGTTCATGGCCACTTGGTTTTTTTTTGGAAAGCAGGAATGTAAAAACTGGGATGCCAGAAAGACAAAGGGCACGACCTGTAAACAGGATCGTGCCCGATGTTACCGGCAAGCACCCGAGGGTGCCAGCCGACAAGTGCTGCTTAAGCTGCTACCACGACAACGCGTACGGTGGCTTCAACTTCGGCGTGCAGGTGCACGGCTACGTCGAATTCGCCTACGTTGCGGATGGTGCCGTTCGGCAGACGAACTTCGCTCTTCTGCACTTCAACGCCGGAGGCGGTCAGTGCGTCAGCGATGTCGTGAGTACCGATCGAACCGAACAGCTTGCCTTCGTCGCCAGCGGTGGCAGTGATGGTCACTTCCAGCTCGGCCAGTTGGGCAGCGCGGCTTTCAGCCGATGCTTTGCGATCTGCTGCAGCTTTTTCCAGCTCAGCGCGACGCTCTTCGAACGCAGCCAGGTTGGCTGGGGTCGCAGCGGTAGCTTTGCCGTAAGGCAGCAGGTAGTTACGACCGTAACCAGCCTTAACGTTCACTTTGTCACCCAGGTTGCCCAGGTTGGTGACTTTTTCCAGAAGGATCAGTTGCATGTGAAAATCCTCTTAACTTTTAACCTTCACCGTTCGCGTTATCGGCATCTTTCGGTGCCGAACGACCGCGAAAATCAATCAGGCTGTCGACGATGGCCAGGACCACCAGCAACGGATAGATCAGTTGCATGAACAGCAACAGCGTCACGTACAACCCCACCAGCCAGAACCTGGCCAGTCGCTTCTGCGCCACCAGCCCGTGAATCAGGGCCAGCCCGGCGAACACCAGCGGTACACTGCACAACGGCGTCAACATGGCCATCTGCGGACCGATGTTCGGCCCCAGAAGCATGCACGCCAGCAGCAACATCGCCGGCAACAGCGGGAAACGGATGGCGCGAAACTCGCGACCAAAACCGCCCGGGTTGTACAACAACGCCTGCCAGTAGCGCCCGACAAGCAGGCTCAGCAAGCTGACGATTTGCAACAATGCCGCAATCAGGCCGGTCAGGACCGGTGCAATCAGGGACGCGAAACGCGCTTGTTCGTCTACCGACAACTTCTGGTAGACATCGCCGAGTAGCGACGGCATGACTTTGATCAAAGCCTGCGCCAGCATCTCGATCTGGGGAGCAAAAGCTGTCCCCAACACCACTGAAAACACCACTCCCATCGCTATGCTGACCAGCAGCACGCGGTTCCAGGACTCGCTTGCGCGCAAAACCAACGCAAGGCTCGCAGACCCCAGCAGCACCAGAAGTGCCCGTGGGTCGTCGGAGTACAGCCACCAGGCCAATGCCGGCAGCAGTCCCAGAGCAAGAACGCCCAGGGCGTCCCTCAATCCGCGCCGCAGGAGCACAAGGCATCCGGCGGCAGCACCCAACCAATACAACAACGGCAATGCCGCGCATCCAGCCACTACCAGAGTGGCCTGCATACGGCCGCGCATGATGAACTCAGCTATGGCCCGCATGCATTCAATCCTTTGCTACGTGTCGACTGCCCGGTCTCAGCGGCCGTGGCTGTCGGTGTAGGCCAGCAGGGCCAGGAAGCGGGCGCGCTTGATAGCGGTGGCCAGCTGACGCTGATAACGAGCTTTGGTACCGGTGATGCGGCTTGGAACAATTTTGCCGGTCTCGGATACGTAGGCTTTCAGAGTGTTGAGATCTTTGTAATCGATCTCTTTCACGTCTTCAGCGGTGAAGCGGCAGAATTTACGACGACGGAAGAAACGTGCCATTTGATAGGCTCCTTAAAAGGTCCGTGGATTACTCGTCAGCGTTATCGCTGTTGTCGCTGTCATCACTGTCAGCGCTTTCAACGCCTTCGTGCTCAGGACGGTCGCGACGCTCACGGCGCTCACTGCGGTTTTCTTCAGCCTTGAGCATCTCGGACTGGCCGGTAACGGCTTCGTCGCGACGGATGACCAGGTTACGGATCACTGCATCGTTGTAGCGGAAGTTGTCTTCCAGCTCGGCCAGGGCCTTGCCAGTGCACTCAACGTTCAGCATCACGTAGTGAGCCTTGTGAACATTGTTGATTGCGTAGGCCAGTTGACGACGGCCCCAATCTTCCAGACGGTGGATTTTGCCGCCGTCTTCTTCGATCAGCTTGGTGTAACGCTCAACCATGCCGCCGACTTGCTCGCTTTGATCCGGGTGGACCAAAAAGATGATTTCGTAATGACGCATGAATGCTCCTTACGGGTTGTAGCCTGCCGCTCAAAAGCGGTCAGACAAGGAGTGAATGACACTTATGGACTTGCAGACGCTAGACACGTTGGTGCCTGCCATCACAGCAAGGGGCGCAATTGTAGAGAAGGGGCGAGGGAGGCGCAAGGTAATTGGTGATTATTTGAACAGCCACCAAATTCATGCCACACCACAAAACACTGTGGGAGCGGGCTTGCTCGCGAATGCGGTACGACATTCAACATCTTTGCTGAATGTTACTCCGCTCTCGCGAGCAAGCCCGCTCCCACAGGGACTGCAACTGGATCAGGACTTCTTGGCAGCAGCCTTGGCCTTGACGCTACGCTGGCGCTGCGCTTCGAACAGGCAGACGCCGGTGGCCACGGAAACGTTGAGACTGCTGACGCTACCGGCCATCGGCAGGTTCACCAGATAATCGCAATGCTCACGAGTCAGGCGACGCATGCCCTTGCCTTCGGCGCCCATGATCAGGATGGTCGGACCGGTGAGATCCTGGTCATACAGACTGACCTCAGCCTCGCCGGCCGTACCGACAACCCACAAGCCACGCTGCTGGAGTTTTTCCAGGGTGCGCGCCAGGTTGGTCACGGCGACCAGCGGAATCACTTCCGCCGCGCCGCAGGCGATTTTCCGTACGACCGGAGTCAGGGTCGCCGACTTGTCCTTCGGTACGATCACTGCCAACGCGCCCGCCGCATCGGCGGAGCGCAGGCAGGCGCCGAGGTTGTGCGGATCGGTCACACCGTCGAGCACCAGCAACAACGGCGCGCCGTCGGTGCGATCGAGCAGTTCGTCGAGCATTGCCTCGCCCCAGACCTGGCTCGGACTCACGTCCGCGACCACGCCCTGGTGCACGCCTTCAACCCAGGCGTCCATTTCGCGGCGCTCGGCCTGGCCGACCTGGACCCGGTTTTCATTGGCCAGCTCAATCAGCGTCTGGACCCGAGGATCATTGCGGCCTTCGGCCAGCCAGATCTGCTTGACGCGTTTCGGGTGGTGACGCAACAACGCTTCTACAGCATGAACGCCGTAGATCTTTTCCAACTGACTCATGGCTTGGCCTTAGGTTTACGCGCCCCGCCACTCTTGGCTGGAGCCGAGCCCGCTTTTGGCGGGCCTTTACGATGTTTGCTCGGTTTGGCTGGCTTGCCGCCGACGGCCTTGTCAGGCGCCGACCGGCTGGTCTTTCCCCCAGACGCCGCTTTACCGCCGCTTTTCGCACCGGCCAGCAACGCCTGTTTCATTTCACGACTTTTGCGCACTTCGGCGTTTTTCGCCGCGGCATCGCTCGGGCGATAGGCTTCCACAGCCTTTTCCTTGGCAGGACGGCGACCGGTTTTCGCCGGGGCCGGTTCTGCTTCGACTTTCGCTGCAGGCGCTGCACTTTCGGTACCGCGTTTTTTGCGGCCAATCGGTGCGCTGATGGTTTTTTCGGCCATCTCGAAGTCGATCTTGCGCTCGTCGAGGTCGACGCGCATGACTCGCACTTCTACGGTGTCGCCCAGGCGGAAGCTGCGACCGGTGCGCTCACCGGCCAGGCGGTGGTGCACAGGATCGAAGTGGTAGTAATCGCCCGGCAGCGCGGTGACGTGCACCAGGCCTTCGACGTAGATATCGGTCAGCTCGACGAACAGACCAAAACCGGTCACAGCAGTGATCACGCCCGGGAACGATTCGCCCACGCGATCTTTCATGAACTCGCACTTGAGCCAGTTCACCACGTCGCGAGTCGCTTCGTCGGCACGGCGCTCGCTCATCGAGCACTGCTCGCCGAGTTGCTCCAGGGCAGCTTCGTCGTACGGATAGATGCGCGCCTTCGGAATGGTCATCGCACCGGCACGGCGAACGTGCGGGGTGTTCTGCTTGGAATGGATCACGCTGCGGATTGCGCGGTGCGTGAGCAAATCCGGGTAGCGGCGGATCGGCGAGGTGAAGTGGGTATAGGCTTCGTAATTCAGGCCGAAGTGGCCCTGGTTATCGGCGCTGTACACCGCCTGGCTCAACGAACGCAGCATGACGGTCTGGATCAGGTGGAAATCCGGACGATCCTTGATACCGGCCAGCAATGCCTGGTAATCCTTCGGCGACGGACCGTCCTTGCCTTTGTGCAGGGACAGGCCGAGCTCGCCGAGGAAGGCGCGCAGTTTTTCCAGACGCTCCGGTGGCGGACCATCATGAACACGGTACAACGCAGGAATTTCGTGCTTTTTCAGGAATTCGGCGGTGGCCACGTTGGCCGCCAGCATGCATTCCTCGATCAGCTTGTGTGCATCGTTGCGCACGGTCGGACGGATTTCGGCAATCTTACGCTCGGAACCGAAGATGATCCGGGTTTCCTGGGTCTCGAAATCGATCGCGCCACGTACGTGACGGGCCGCCAGCAACACCTTGTACAGCGAGTACAACTGCTTGAGGTGCGGCACGACGTCGGTGTATTCGCCGCGCAGCTTGCGCGCCTCGGTGGCTTTCGGCGTTTCCAGCATGGCGCTGACTTTGTTGTAGGTCAGGCGCGCATGGGAGTGAATCACCGCTTCGTAGAAGCAGTAGTCGGTCATTTCGCCGGATTTGGAGATGGTCATCTCGCAAACCATGGCCAGACGATCGACTTGCGGGTTCAGCGAGCACAGGCCGTTGGACAGCTGCTCAGGCAGCATCGGAATCACGCGCTCAGGGAAGTACACCGAGTTGCCGCGAACCTGCGCTTCAGCATCCAGCGCCGAACCAAGCTTCACGTAACTGGATACGTCGGCAATCGCCACGTACAGCTTCCAGCCGCCCGAGAACAGACGCAGCTTGCCCGGACGGGCTTCGCAATAGACCGCATCGTCGAAGTCGCGGGCATCTTCGCCGTCGATGGTGACGAACGGCAGATGACGCAGGTCGATACGCTTCTCTTTGTCTTTCTCTTCGACTTCCGGTTTGAGCTTGCCGGCTTCCTTGAGCACGGCGTCAGGCCAGACGTGAGGAATGTCATACGTACGCAGGGCGACGTCGATTTCCATGCCCGGCGCCATGTAGTTGCCCACGACTTCAACCACGTCGCCTTGCGGCTGGAAGCGTGGCGTTGGCCAGTGAGTGATCTTCACTTCGACGAACTGACCGATCTGCGCGTTGGCATTACGGCCCGGCGTCACCAGCACTTCCTGCTGGATCTTCGGGTTATCCGCGACGACGAAACCGATACCGCCTTCTTCGAAGTAGCGACCGACGATGCTTTCGTGAGCACGGGACACCACTTCGACGATCATGCCTTCGCGGCGACCACGACGATCCAGGCCGGAAACACGCGCCAGGGCACGGTCACCGTCGAACACCAGGCGCATCTGCGCCGGGCTCATGAACAGATCGTCACTGCCATCGTCCGGCACCAGGAAGCCGAAGCCGTCACGGTGACCGCTGATGCGGCCCAGGATCAGGTCAAGCTTGTCCACCGGCGCATAAGTGCCACGTCGGGTATAGATGAGTTGAGCATCGCGCTCCATGGCGCGCAGGCGGCGGCGCAGGGCTTCGATCTGGTCTTCTGTGGTCAGACCAAACTCTTCGACCAGTTGCTCGCGGTTAGCAGGCGAACCCCGATCAGCAAGGTGCTGAAGGATCAGTTCGCGGCTAGGAATAGGGTTTTCATATTTTTCCGCTTCACGAGCGGCCTCGGGATCGAGGGACTGCCAATCGGCCATTAGAGAGTTTTCACCTTGTCTATATGCGGGTTAGTTTGGCATAGGCGTAATGAAACGGGAAATTTCAAGCTAAGACGACCCATCTAAAGCCCTGTATCGACACCGCAAAGCTGATTTGAAGACCGCTGGTGAAATTTTCCAGGTTTTTTTGGTGTCGGGGGTTTACAGTTAAAAAGACGCTCCGTATAGTGCGCGCCATCGACGACGGAGACGTTGCCGATACTGCCCAGATGGTGAAATTGGTAGACACGCCAGCTTCAGGTGCTGGTGACCGCAAGGTCGTGGAAGTTCGAGTCTTCTTCTGGGCACCAATTTCGAGCTTGAGATTAGATCAATTTCAAGGCTCACACAAAAACCCGCGAAAGCGGGTTTTTGCATTCTGGGCCACTGGTTTATTAATTTTTAAAATCAGGGGTTTACAGATCAAAATGCTCTCCGTATAGTGCGCCACATCAACAGCGGCAACGCTGAAGATGAATGCCCAGATGGTGAAATTGGTAGACACGCCAGCTTCAGGTGCTGGTGACCTTACGGTCGTGGAAGTTCGAGTCTTCTTCTGGGCACCAATTCAAGTTCAAGGTTACGACCTTGAATTTCACAAAAACCCGCGAAAGCGGGTTTTTGCGTTTCTGACCTCCAGAAGTGTTCTCTACCGCCCTTCTACAGAAGCGAGCCTGCTCGCGATGCACGCCCAGACAACACTGGCATGCAGGCACCCCGCGTTATCGTTGAAAACCATCGCGAGCAGGCTCGCTCCTACAGGGTCATCGGCAGCCTGTACCAAAAGGAAATCCAACCCGCAAGGCGCATTTGAGAAACAATATCGTTTATCATTGTTGCAAGTTTTTGCAATGCGACAGTGAGGAACCCTGCGAATGATGTTTCGAAATACCCTGCGCCGCGGCTTGACCATCACCCTGCTCGGCCTGACACTCGCCACTCCCCTCACCCAAGCCGCCGACCCGGTTTCCCTGACGCTCTACAACGGCCAACACAAAGAAGTCGGCGACGCGGTCGCCAAAGCCTTCGAAGCCAAGACCGGGATCCACGTCAATGTACGCAAAGGCAGCAGCAACCAGCTCGCCAGCCAGGTCGTCGAAGAGGGCGATCGTTCCCCTGCCGACGTGATCTACACCGAAGAATCGCCGCCATTGAACAAACTTGGCGAACAAGGCCTGCTGGCCAAGGCGGATGACGCCACGCTGGCCGTTCTGCCCAAGGAATACGTCGCCAGCAATGGCACCTGGATTGGCGTGACTGCCCGGGTGCGCGTCGTCGCCTACAACCCCAAGCTGATTGATGAAAAAGACCTGCCGACCTCGGTGATGGAATTCTCCGATCCAAAATGGCAAGGCAAGGTCGGCTTCGTGCCCACCAGCGGCGCCTTCCAGGAACAAGCCGTCGCCATCATCAAAGTGCACGGCATGGACGCTGCCGAAGAATGGCTGACCGGGCTGCGCGCATTCGGCAAGACTTACAGCAACAATATGGTCGCGCTCAAAGCCGTGGAAAATGGCGAAGTGGCCACCGTGCTGGTCAACAACTACTACTGGTTCGCCTTGCAGCGCGAAAAAGGCCAGCTCGATTCGAAACTGCACTACTTCACCGACGGCGACGTCGGCGGGCTGATCACCGTGTCCAGCGCAGCCGTGCTGAAATCCAGCAAACACCCCAAAGAAGCACAACAATTGCTCGCCTACATGGCCAGCGAGGAAGGCCAGCGCGTGATCACCCAGACCACCGCCGAATACCCGCTGCACAAAGGCATGGAGTCTGATCGCGGACTCAAGCCATTCAGCGAACTGCAAGCACCGAAAGTCACGCCAGCCGACCTGGGCAATGCCGAAGAAGCCCTGGACCTGGAACGTGAAGTTGGCCTGAACTGATGAGCGCATCGCTTTCCGCGCATGGCGGGTACATGCCACGGCGCAAGCGGCCGTCGATCTGGCTGGTCCTGCCGGTCTTGCTACTGGTGGTGCTCAGCCTGCTGCCGTTGGCCTATGTCGGGCTCAAGGCCTGGCAAGCAGGCTGGGCCGAGGCGCTGCATTTGCTGTGGCGCCCCTATGTGTTCGGACTGCTGCGCAACACCCTGGCGCTGATGGTCGGCGTGACGCTGGCCTGCGGCGTGATCGGCCTGTCGCTGGCGTGGTTGCTGGAGCGCAGTAGCCTGCCGGGGCGACGCCTGTGGGGCGTGATCCTGTGCCTGCCCTTCGCCGTTCCGGCGTTTGTCAGCAGCTTCACCTGGGTTTCATTGAGCGCTCATTTCGAGGGACTCGGCGGGGCGATTCTGGTGATGACGCTCTCTAAATACCCGCTGATTTTCCTGCCGGTGGCGGCGACCCTGCGCAACCTCGACCCATCACTGGAAGAGTCGGCGCGCACCCTGGGACAGAACCGCTGGGGCGTGTTCTTCAAGGTCACCCTGCCCCTGCTCTGGCCGTCGCTGCTCGCCGGTTCCCTGCTGATTGCCCTGCACATGCTGGTGGAATTCGGCGCGCTGTCGATCATCGGCCTGCAAACCTTCACCACGGCGATCTACCAGCAGTTCGAGCTGGAGTTCAGCAATGCCAACGCGGCGATGCTCTCCGCCGTACTGCTGATGCTCTGCCTGGCGCTGCTGTGGCTGGAGCTGCGCGTTCGGGGCAAGGGTCGACACGTGCGCACTGGCCAGGGTGCGGCGCGACGCGCGGAACAGGTTCACCTGGGACCCTGGGCTGTGGCAGGACAGCTTTATTGCCTGCTGCTGGCAATCGTCGGCAGCGGGATTCCGCTGGGCATGCTGGCTTACTGGCTGGCCGTCGGATCATCGGCGGCCTTTCCAATGGCAGCCATCGGCGAAGCATTGCTGTCATCCCTCGCGCTGTCGCTGGGTGGCGCTGCGGTGTGCCTGGTGCTGGCGGTGCCGGTCGGCCTGCTGGTCGTGCGCCATAAGGGCCAACTGGCGATCTGGGCCGAGCGCTTGCCATATCTGCTGCATGCCCTGCCGGGACTGGTCATCGCCCTGACCCTGGTGTATTTCGCCCTGCACTACGTGCCGATGCTGTACCAGACTTCGGCATTGCTGCTGATCGCGTACGCACTGCTGTTTCTGCCGCTGGCCCAGGCGCCGATCCGCACCGCCCTGAACAAGGCGGCACCGCAGCTTGAAGAAGCGGCACGCACGCTGGGCGCCTCGTCTTTCAGCGCTTTCTGCCGAGTGACACTGCCGATCATTTTCCCGTCACTGGGCGCGGCTTTTGCCTTGGTATTCCTGGATGCGATGAAGGAGCTGACGGCGACCCTGCTGTTGAGTCCGACGGGGTTGAATACTCTGGCGACAGAAGTCTGGGCGCATACCGCGAATGTGGAGTTTGCGGCGGCGGCGCCTTATGCGGCGTTGTTGATATTGGTGTCGGGGTTGCCGGTCTATCTGCTTACGACCCGGATGTACCTGAGCCGCTAATACCGTATTCGCGAGCAAGCCCGCTCCCACAGTGGCCCTTTGTGAACATCATATTTGTGTTCGACAGAGGACCACTGTGGGAGCGGGCTTGCTCGCGAAGGGGCCGGCACCAACAACCAATCAAGCCCTGAACTGCCCCAGGCTTGCCTTCAACTGCGCCGCCAAGCCATCCAGCACCTTGCCGCTGGCCGTGGTCTCCACCACAGCTTGCGCAGCTTTCTCAGCCTGGGCATGAATGGTCTGCACCCGCCCTCGCACCGCTTGCGCCCCCTGCGCCTGATGCGCCGCAGCCTGGGTCGCCAGACCAATCGCCGCATGCACCTGCTCGACCGACGCCTGCACCGACTGCTGCAACCGTGCACTGTCACGCAGCACCACCAAACCTTCGTTGGCCTGGCGTCCGGCCTGAGCGATTGCCGCGACCGCCTCGCGCGCACCCTGCTGCAACGCCACGATGTGCGCCTGGATATCGCCGGTGGAGCTCTGCGTCTTGCTCGCCAGTGCCCGCACCTCATCTGCCACCACCGCAAACCCGCGCCCGGTCTCACCGGCACGCGCCGCCTCAATCGCCGCGTTCAGCGCCAGCAGGTTGGTCTGCTCGGCGATGCCGTGAATCACCGTCAGCACCACCTCAATCTGTTCGCTTTGCTGCGCCAGACGCTCGATCACCTGAGCGCCGGTATTGACCTGCCCCGCCAGCTCCTCGATCAGGCTGCCGACTTTCGCCGAGGTCCGGGTGTTTTCATCGGTGGCCTGACGAATCTCCACCACCTGCTTGAGCGCCGCCTGCATGGCGTGGCTTTCCGACTGCGCCTCATCCGCCATTTGCGACAGGGCACGCAAACTCTCCGCCACTTCGTCGCGCTGCATGCCAGCCGCTGCGTCCGCACCCGCGTTGCGCAGGGTCATGGCACCAATCTCGACGCCGGTACGTTGAGCCACATCACCCGCCTCGCGCACGATCGGCTGCAACTTATCCACAAAGCGATTGACCGCCGAGGCCATGTCGCCGATTTCGTCCTTGCTGTTGATCTGCACACGCTTGGTCAGATCGCCCTCGCCCGCGGCCAGGTCATCCATGGCAACGATCAGCATTTTCAGGCGATTGACCACTCGACGACCGAGCACCACCGCCAGCAACAGCAGGACACCAAAACCCACGACTGCCAGACACACGCCGATGCGCCAGCGCAATGTTGCAGCGGCTTCCTGTACGGTGCTGGTGGTGTTGGCTTTCATTTCAGCCGCTGTGGACTGCGCCGACTGCAGACGCGCGCGCATCGCCGTTGCGCTGTCGGCAGCGGCGCCTTTGAGGCTGTCGCCGACCAGTTGATCGCTGCTGGCGATCAAGGCCGAGAAGCGCTTGTCGAGGGCTGCGAGATCCGTCTCCACGGAAGCCGTCGAGACCCCCATCAGGACCTTGCCGATTTCCACGCCATTGGGGTTGATCGAGGCCTCGATGTAGAAGACCGAAGGATCGTTCTTCGCTGCATCCAGCACCTTGTCGAGCGCCCGCTCGCCCTGGCCTTTTTCCAGCAGTGCCTTGTTGATCGGGTTTTCCCGGTTGAGGTATCGCGTCAGGTGCTGACCGGTAGCGTCGTCATAGACCACGAACAGCACATTGGGATTGCGCTGGGCCCGGCGGGCGAATTCGGACAGCGTCGGAACGTCGTTGTCCCACATGGCGCGGGGCGCGACCGAAGCCAGAAGCTGCGCCATATCGTTGGCGGAGTCCTTCAGGTCCTTTTCCAGGGTCGAACGCAGTTGCGCCTGCTCTTCCTCAAGACGCGAGGACAAACCGGCCGTGAGGCGCTGACGTGTACTGGTAGAAAGGCTGTCCAGACTGGACGTGACTTCACGCCCGGCCTGCTCGAGCTCGGCGGAAAGTTTTTGACTGTCCGCGCCCAGGCGTGTGCCCAGATCGGCTTCGAGCGCGGTCACCGTGCTCCGGGTCAGAGCAACAGCCACCAGCACCTGCACCAAAAGGGCGATACCCAAGGTAACGAACACGGGCCGCAACAAACGGCTTTGTAACAGTGAGAGAACGGCCGACACTGTGAATCCCTCTACTTGGACGCCATTAATTTGATGGCATTCTTTTGAAGATATTTACAGCAAAGGTCATGCCGTCCTGCAGACAAATACGACAAAGGCCCCGATTAAGGAGCCTTTGTGTTTTACATCAATGACTTATCAAGCAAACGGATGACGCAGAACGATGGTTTCGTTGCGGTCCGGGCCCGTCGAAATAATGTCGATCGGTGCGCCGATCAGCTCTTCAACGCGCTTGATGTAGGCACGGGCGTTAGCTGGCAGCTCTTCCAGGGTTTTGGCACCCACGGTCGACTCGGTCCAGCCCGGCACTTCTTCGTACACAGGCTGCAGGCCCACGTAGCTGTCAGCATCAGTCGGGGCAACGGCCTTGCCTTCTGCGTCTTTGTAGCCGACGCAGATGTTGATGGTTTCCAGACCGTCGAGCACGTCCAGCTTGGTCAGGCAGATGCCCGAGATGCTGTTCACATCGATAGCGCGACGCAGGATAACTGCGTCGAACCAGCCACAACGACGAGCACGACCGGTAGTCGCGCCGAACTCGTGACCTTGTTTGGCCAGGTGCGCACCGACTTCGTCGAACAGCTCCGTCGGGAATGGACCCGAACCTACACGCGTGGTGTAAGCCTTGGTGATGCCCAGGATGTAGTCCAGGAACATGGGGCCGACACCCGAACCGGTAGCAACGCCGCCAGCGGTGGTGTTGGAACTGGTCACGTACGGGTAGGTACCGTGGTCGATGTCCAGCAGGGAGCCTTGGGCGCCTTCGAACATGATGTCTTTGCCAGCGCGACGCAGGTCGTGCAGCTCGGCCGTCACGTCCAGCATCAGCGGCTTGAGCAGCTCAGCGTATTCCTTGCACTCGGCCAGGGTCTTGTCGAAGTCGATGGCTGGCTCTTTGTAGTAACCCACCAGCATGAAGTTGTGGTAATCCACCAGTTCACGCAGCTTGTCTTCAAAGCGCGGCATGTTGAGCAGGTCGCCCACACGCAGGCCACGACGTGCAACCTTGTCTTCGTAGGCCGGGCCGATGCCGCGACCGGTGGTACCGATCTTCAGCTCGCCACGGGCCTTTTCACGGGCCTGGTCCAGCGCAACGTGGAAGGACAGGATCAGCGGGCAGGACGGGCTGATACGCAGGCGCTCGCGTACCGGCACACCTTTTTCTTCCAGCTTGGTGATCTCGCGCAGCAGGGCGTCAGGTGCAACCACCACGCCGTTGCCGATCAGGCACTGCACGCCTTCGCGCAGCACGCCCGACGGGATCAGGTGCAAGACGGTTTTTTCGCCATCGATCACCAGGGTGTGACCCGCGTTGTGGCCACCCTGGTAGCGCACTACGGCGGCAGCATGTTCGGTCAGCAGATCAACGATCTTGCCTTTGCCCTCATCACCCCACTGGGTGCCCAGGACTACGACATTCTTACCCATAACACTTGTCCTCATTCGCGCAAACTTGGTGCCGGCGGCAGCCGGCAGGAAAACTCAAGAAGCCAGTGGCGATACTTGCCAAAGCCCGTTCTGCTGAATCAATTGCCGGTCGCAGTCCGCTTCACGGGCGGCGGCCAAAGGTTGTCCAGGCAAGGCCTGAACGACACGCTGACCCTCACTGCGCAACTGGCAAACCTGCTGCCAGAGTGCCGCATCCGTACTGTCAGGCATCCAGATACCGCCAGACGGTAGCTCGATCTCAGCACGCCCCAGGGTCACCAGGGTTTTCAAATCGGTGGAAAAGCCGGTCGCCGGACGGGCACGACCGAAGTCGGCGCCGATGTCGTCGTAACGACCGCCCTGGGCAATGGACTGGCCAACACCCGGCACGAACACGGCGAACACCACACCGGTGTGGTAGTGGTAGCCACGCAGCTCACCTAGGTCGAAATACAGCGGCAGCTCAGGGAAACGCACGGACAACCGCTCGGCAATTGCCAGCAGGTCGTCCAGCGCCGCCAGAACCGGGGCAGGCGCCTTGGCCAGGCGCTCGCGGGCCGCAGCCAGCACTTCACGGCCGCCACACAGGTCGACCAACGCCCGCAGCATGCCCGACAGATCGGCAGGCAAACCTTCGGTCAAGGTAATGACCTCGTCGATGGCCTTGCGTTGCAAGGCATCGAACAACTGCTGCTCGACTTCACCGGACAAACCGGCGGCGCGGGCCAGGCCGCGATAGATGCCGACATGACCGAGGTCCATGTGCACATCCGGCACATCGGCCAGTTGCAGCATGGCCAGCATCAGGCTGATGACTTCGACGTCGCTGCTCGGGCTGCCGTCGCCATACAACTCGGCACCCAGCTGAATCGGGCTGCGCGAGGACGACAAGGCACGCGGCTGAGCATGCAGCACGCTGCCGGCATAGCACAGGCGGCTCGGGCCTTCACGACGCAGGGTATGCGCATCGATGCGCGCCACTTGTGGCGTGATGTCGGCACGGAAACCCATCTGGCGGCCCGATTGCGGGTCGATGACCTTGAAGGTGCGCAGATCCAGGTCCTGGCCCGCGCCGGTCAGCAGGGATTCCAGGTACTCGATATGGGGAGTCACGACAAACTCGTAACCCCAGCTCTGGAACAGATCCAACACCTGACGACGCGCGACTTCAATACGCGCAGCTTCCGGTGGCAGTACTTCTTCGATGCCATCTGGCAGAAGCCAGCGGTCTACCGTTGCCATTACGCCTTCCCCTATCTCCGGGCGACCAGCCTGTCGGCGAGCCTTGAGTGAAGCAGAAAATGATCGGCTTGCGCACAAACCACGCGCATGAGCGACGGAGCGAAAAGCCCTTCTACCGGCTTCGCCAACCACTTTCCTCGAAAAACTGTCGAGCCAATCGGCCCGGCATCTGCTTTAAAACAGCAATCAAACATGCAGACGCAAAAAAGCCGGGAATTTCCCGGCTGCCGCATCATACACACGTTTTCCCAAAGGATCACCCCGCCAGAGGTTTTAGCCGCCCGGCGGGGGGATAAATCAGGTCAACGCCGTATCAAGGCTTGGCTTTTTCCAGGTAGTGGAAGAAGTCGCTGCTTGGGTCGAGGACCATGACGTCGGATTTGTTCGCGAAGCTTTCACGGTAGGCACGCAGGCTACGGTAGAACGCGTAGAACTCCTGATCCTGACCGTAGGCCTTGGAGTAGATCGCAGCGGCCTGGGCATCGCCGTCACCGCGAACCTCTTCGGATTCACGATAGGCTTCAGCCAGCAACACGCGGCGTTGACGATCGGCGTCGGCACGGATGCCTTCGGCCAGCTCGTTACCCTTGGCGCGGTGCTCGCGAGCTTCACGCTCACGCTCGGTGCTCATACGCTCGAACACGCTGCGGTTCACTTCTTTCGGCAGGTCGATGGTCTTGACCCGGACATCGACCACTTCGATGCCCAGTTCTTTTTCAGCCATCTTGTTCAGCGAAGCCGTAATGTCCGCCATCAACGCATCGCGCTCACCGGAGACCACTTCGTGCAAGGTGCGCTTACCGAACTGGTCACGCAGGCCCGATTCGAGACGACGGGACAGACGCTCGTCGGCGATCTGCTTGAGGCCGGAAGTCGCGGTGTAGTAACGCTCTGCGTCCTTCACGCGCCACTTGGCGTAGGCATCGACCATCACGGCTTTCTTTTCCAGCGTCAGGAAGCGTTGTGTCGGTGCATCCAGCGTCATCAGGCGTGCGTCGAATTTACGCACCTGGTTAACGTAAGGCACTTTCACATGCAGGCCTGGCTGAACATCGGTCTGGACCACGCGACCGAACTGCAGCAACACCGCACGCTCGGTCTGAGCCACGATGTAGAAGCAGTTCCAGGCAGCGATCGCCACGACGACGCCGACAATAAGGGCGATCAGCGATTTATTGCTCATCAGCGACTCTCCCTGGTACGTGCTTGCTGTTGCTGCAGATCAGCTGCCGCACGCGCATTCGCTTCATTGCTGGTGGCTGCCGCACTGGTCACCGGAGTGCCGGTGTTGCGACCACTTTCGACCATCTTGTCCAGCGGCAGGTACAACAGGTTGCTCTGGCCGTTCTTGTTGCCGGTCACGAGCACCTTGCTGGTGTTGCTGAAGACTTCCTGCATGGTGTCCAGGTACAGACGCTGACGGGTGACTTCAGGCGCCTTGCGGTACTCGGCGACCAGCTTGGTGAAGCGATCGGCCTCACCCTTGGCGCGCGAGACGGTCTCGTCACGGTAACCATTGGCATCCTCGAGGATGCGCTGGGCCTGACCACGGGCTTCCGGCACGACGCCGTTGGCATAGGTTTCGGCCTGGTTGCGCGAACGCTGTTCGTCTTCCCGGGCACGGATCACGTCATCGAAGGCTTCCTGGACTTCGCGCGGTGCCGCTGCGCTCTGAACGTTGACCTGGGTAACGGTGATACCGGTGCGATAGGTGTCCATGAAGCGTTGCAGACGCTCCTTGATCTCGCTGGCCATCAACTCACGACCTTCGGTCAGTACCTGGTCCATGGCGGTGGAACCCACCACATGGCGCAAGGCGCTGTCGGTCGCGTGCTGCAGGCTGATTTCCGGCTGATCGACGCTCAGCACGAAGTCCTGCAGGTTGCTGATCTTGTACTGCACGGTCAGCGGCACTTCGACGATGTTCTCGTCTTCGGTCAGCATCTGTCCCTGCTTGGTGTAGGCACGCTCACGCGTGACGTTTTCCATGTACTTCTTGTCGATCGGCGGGAAATAGATATTCAGGCCCGGACCCACGGTTTCGTAGTACTTGCCGAAGCGCAGCACCACGGCTTGCTCCTGCTCGTCGACGACATAAACCGCGCTGTACAGCCAAACGGCGGCCAACACGACCAGGCCGATGCCGAGCAGGCCGCCAAAGCCGCCACTCTTGCCCGGACCACCGCCGTCGTCGCCACCACGTTTCTTACCACCACCGAACAAACCGTTCAGGCTTTCCTGCAGCTTTCGGAAGGCCTCGTCGAGATCCGGTGGCCCCTTGCGGTCGCCGTTGTTACGACGCTTGCCACCCCAAGGATCCTGATTATTCGAGTTGCCACCCGGCTCATTCCAAGCCATAGCGCTCTCCATCTGATAAAGCAAAGACGCACCCACGGCGCGCCGACCAATGCTACAGAATGCCTGTCACCACGGCACAACCGCTTTCTCAGGCTTTTATTGCAAAGTGTGTTGCTCGATAAACTCCGTCGGCACAACGCCTTCACGGCTGACCAGTCGATTGAGCTCCGAGCGCGGCAATCGAACGGCCAGCAAGCTGACACCTTCTTCGTCGTATTCTTCTTTCTGTACCGCGCCCAGCTCGAAAAACTGTGCACGCAGGCGCGCAAAGCGCTGAGGCAAGCGCAAGGTACCGACAAACAAATCACTGCCCAGTAACTCGGCAATGGCTTGCTCAAGCAATTCCAGACCTGTGCCATCACGTGCCGAGAGCCAGACCCGCTGGGGCCTGCCGTTTTCGTCGCGCTGGATTTGTGGCTCAACGCCTTCAAGCAAATCGAGTTTGTTATAGACCTCGAGGATCGGCAAGTCCTGGGCACCAATCTCGCCCAGCACCACCATCACCTGCTCGATCTGCAACATGCGATCCGGTTCGGCCGCATCGATCACGTGCAACAGCAGGTCGGAGTTGCTCGACTCTTCGAGCGTAGACCGAAATGCCTCGACCAGCTTATGGGGCAAGTGGCGAATGAAACCCACAGTGTCGGCCAGGACAATCGGCCCCAGGTCGTCCAGTTCCAGACGGCGCAAGGTCGGGTCCAGCGTGGCAAACAACTGGTCAGCCGCGTACACGTCGGATTTCGTCACGTTATTGAAGAGCGTGGATTTGCCGGCGTTGGTATAGCCCACCAGGGACACGGTAGGAATATCCGCACGGGAACGGCCGCGTCGCGACTGTTCGCGCTGACTGCGCACTTTTTCCAGGCGGCCCTTGATCTGTCGCAGGCGAACCCGGAGCAAACGGCGGTCGGTTTCCAGCTGGGTTTCACCCGGGCCACGCATGCCGATACCGCCACCCTGACGCTCAAGGTGGGTCCAGCCACGAACCAGCCGGGTGCTCATGTGGTCAAGCTGGGCCAGTTCTACCTGGAGCTTGCCTTCATGGGTACGGGCGCGTTGGGCGAAAATATCGAGAATCAGACCGGTGCGGTCGATCACGCGACACTCGAATACACGTTCGAGGTTACGTTCCTGACTGGGTGTGAGGACGTGATTGAAGATGACCAGGTCTGCTTCTTCGGCATGGACCAGATCGCGTAGCTCCTCGACCTTACCGCTGCCAATCAGAAATTTGGCGGTTGGCCGATGACGCGGCACGTTAAAAAACGCAACGGTCTCGGCGCCGGCCGAATTAGCCAATTCCTGAAACTCCTGCGGATCTTCGCGCGCCTCAGGGTCCTGTCCATCCAAGTGAACGAGGATCACTCGCTCACCACCACCGTGGCGCTCAAAGAACAAAGGAGACTCCTATCAGGCGTTACCTGGCTCAGCGTCACCTGCATCGGATTCGGTTGCGCTAGGCAGACGAATTGGACGAACCGGTACCACTGTAGAGATAGCGTGTTTGTAGACCATCTGGCTTACGGTGTTTTTCAGCAGGATGACGAACTGGTCGAACGACTCGATCGTTCCTTGCAGTTTGATACCGTTGACCAGGTAGATGGACACCCCAACTTTCTCTTTACGTAAAGTATTCAAGTAAGGGTCTTGTAGCGAATGCCCTTTTGACATGTGCCGCACTCCTTTAAGGATTCAATATAAAAATAGGTAAACAGATGGCTTTAGCCGCCACACCCCCAAGGATAGACGGCAATTGCAAGGACTCAGCTCAATATGGAGATGGTCCCAAGGTATTTCAAGGCGCGCGGCAGATTGTCGCAATCCAGACTGTCCAGCCAATGCAGGTCAGTCCAACTGCGCAGCCAGGTGAACTGGCGTTTCGCCAATTGGCGCGTGGCAATGATTCCACGCTCCTGCATCTCGGCTGACGTCAGCTTGCCATCCAGGTAGTCCCAGACTTGGCGATAGCCTACTGCACGTATAGACGGCATCCCGGCATGCAGGTCACCTCTATTACGCAGGGCTACGACCTCGTCAATGAATCCCTGTTCCAACATTAAAGTGAATCTTTGTTTAATTCGCTCGTGCAGTACCTGGCGATTTGCCGGGGCAATAGCCAAGTTCGCGACAGTATAGGGCAATTGTTGCTGTCCCGAAGCGGCTGCTTCGGTACTTTGCACAGATTGTTGCAAGCGTAGCGCAGTCATGCTCTGACCGCTTACCCGATAAACTTCCAGCGCTCGACTCAGACGCTGCGGATCGTTCGGATGAATACGCGCGGCAGAAACCGGGTCGATCACTGCCAACTGGTCGTGCAGGGCTTGCCAGCCAAGGCGTGCAGCCTCTTCTTCGATCTGTGCACGCACTTGCGGGTCGGCGGCCGGCATCTCCGCCAGGCCTTCAAGCAAAGCCTTGTAATAGAGCATCGTGCCGCCTACCAGCAGCGGAATTTTTCCGCGCGCGGTGATCTCGGCCATGGCTTGCAGGGCGTCACGGCGGAAATCCGCAGCCGAATAGCTCTCGGCCGGGTCGAGAATATCGATCAGACGGTGCGGATATTGCGCCAGCAGCTCTTTGGAAGGCTTGGCGGTGCCGATGTCCATGCCACGGTAGACCAGCGCCGAATCGACGCTGATCAACTCGCAAGGCAGGACTTTGGTGAGCTCGATGGCCAGGTCGGTCTTGCCGGCGGCGGTCGGCCCCATCAGGAAAATCGCAGGTGGGAGCTGGCTCATCAACGACCGCGCAAGAACAGTTTGTCCAGATCGTCCAGGCCCAGTTGGGTCCAGGTCGGTCGGCCATGGTTGCATTGACCGCTGCGCTCGGTATTTTCCATGTCACGCAGCAGGGCATTCATTTCCGGCAGGGCCAGACGCCGGTTCGCCCGAACCGCACCGTGGCAGGCCATGGTCCCGAGCAACTCGTTCAGGTGCGCCTGAATGCGATCGCTGGTGCCGAATTCCATCAGATCAGCCAGCACGTCCGCGACCAGCCGATTGGCTTCGGCCTGCTTGAGCAGTGCCGGGATCTGTCGGATCGCCAGGGTTTCCGGGCCCAGGCGCTGCAATTCAAAGCCCAGGCGCTGGAACCAGGCGACATGTTCCTCGGCGCAATCGGCTTCACGCTGGCTGACGGCCAGGGACTCCGGCACCAGCAACGGCTGGCCACTCAGGCCCTCGCTGGCCATCGCCACCTTCAGGCGCTCATACATGATCCGCTCATGGGCGGCGTGCATGTCCACCAGCACCAGGCCCTGGGCGTTTTCCGAAAGGATGTAGATGCCCTTGAGTTGTGCCAGCGCATATCCCAGCGGCGGGATGTCGTCCTGCCCGGCCGGTAGCGCAACAGCATTGGCCTCGGGCAGCGGCGCAAAAAACTCGCGGTAGGCGGCCTGCGCTTCGGCGACAGGCACACCGGACTGCGGGCGCGGCGTGTATTGATACTGATAACCCGCGCCAGCACCGGAACCCGCCGGCGCATTGAACGACGGCTGGGCCTGAGGCTGTTCAAGCAGCGCATTGGCGGCCAGGCGCATTTCGCCCTGGGGCCCGAACTCACCGGCTTCGAGGCCGGTAGGCCGGACGATGGCCGTGGCAACCGGTGCCGCCAGATGATCATCGGGGCGCACATCGCCCAAGGCGCGGTGCAAGGTGCCGTAGAGGAAATCGTGGACCATGCGTCCTTCGCGGAAGCGCACTTCGTGTTTGGTCGGGTGCACATTGACGTCGACCCCGGTCGGATCGACCTCGAAAAACAGTACGAAGGTCGGGTGCCTACCGTTGAACAGCACGTCGCGATAGGCCTGGCGCACCGCGTGGGCCACCAGCTTGTCGCGCACGGCACGGCCATTGACGAAGAAATACTGCAAATCGGCCTGACTGCGGTTAAAGGTCGGCAGGCCGACCCAGCCCCATAGATGCAGGCCGTTGCGCTCGATTTCGATCGGCAGGGCCTGTTCCAGGAAGCCCGGACCGCAAATCGCCGCCACGCGCCGGGCACGGGCCGCATCATCATGGGCCTCGTGCAGGCTGAGGATGGTCTTGCCGTTATGGCGCAGATGGAACGCCACATCGAAGCGCGCCAGAGCCAGACGCCGGATCACTTCCTGCAGATGATCGAATTCGGTTTTTTCGGTTTTGAGAAACTTGCGTCGCGCCGGCGTGTTGAAAAACAGGTCGCGCACTTCAACCGAGGTGCCCACCGGATGCGCCGCCGGCTGCACGCGCGGCGCCATGTCACGGCCTTCGGTCTCGACCTGCCAGGCCTGATCGGCGTCGCGGGTGCGGGAGGTCAGGGTCAGGCGCGCGACGGAGCTGATCGATGCCAGGGCCTCACCGCGAAAGCCCAGGCTCATGACCTGTTCGAGGTCTTCCAGGTTGCGGATCTTGCTGGTGGCGTGGCGGGCCAGGGCCAGCGGCAGGTCATCGGCGGAAATGCCGCTACCGTCGTCGCGCACCCGCAGCAATTTGACGCCGCCCTGCTCCACATCGACGTCGATGCGCCTGGCACCGGAGTCGAGGCTGTTTTCCAACAGTTCCTTGATCACCGAAGCCGGGCGCTCAACCACCTCACCGGCGGCAATCTGGTTCGCCAGTCGCGGGCTGAGCAGCTCAATGCGAGCGCCGCTGTTCACGACCTGATTCATTCTTTGGCCGCCAGTTCAGTACCCGGAATGGTCAGGTGCTGACCGATCTTGAGCTCATCGCTCGACAGATTGTTGGCACTGCGCAAGGCCGCGGGCGACACCTGATAACGCACGGCGATCATCGCCAGGGTCTCGCCCGGGTTGACGCGGTGGTCACGCGGTCCCTGCACGATCTTGCCGGAGTCGCGCAGCCAGGCAATGTAAGTGCCCGGCGGCGGGTTCTGCTGGAAGAACTGGCGCACGCCGCTGCTGATCGAACGCGCCAGTGCCTGCTGGTGGCTCGACGCGGCAAGCTTCGAGGCTTCGTTGGCGTTGGAGATGAACCCGGTTTCCACCAGGATCGACGGAATATCCGGCGACTTCAGCACCATGAATCCGGCCTGCTCAACCCGTTGCTTGTGCAGCGGTGTCACCCGGCCAATGTTGCTCAGCACCTTCTGGCCAACATTCAGGCTGGAGGTCAGGGATGCCGTCATCGACAGATCGAGCAGCACGCCGGCGAGCATGCGGTCCTTGTCATCGAGGCTGACGTTGCCGGCCCCCCCGATCAGGTCGGAACGGTTTTCGCTGTCAGCCAGCCAGCGGGCCGTCTCCGAGGTCGCACCGCGATCGGACAGGGCAAATACCGAGGCACCGAAAGCGGCGGCAGAAGGCGCGGCGTCGGCGTGGATCGAGACGAACAGGTCGGCGCCTTTCTTGCGGGCAATTTCGGTACGGCCGCGCAACGGAATGAAGTAATCGCCGGTTCGGGTCAGTTCGGCGCGGAAACCTTTCATGCCGTTGACCTGCCGTTGCGTTTCGCGAGCAATCTGCAGCACCACGTCCTTCTCGCGCTGGCCTCGGGAGCCGGAAGCCCCCGGATCTTCGCCACCGTGACCGGCGTCGATTACCACTACGATGTCGCGTTTGCCAGCCGGGGCTGGCGGCAATTTGATAGCAGGTTCCGTCGGCGTGACCGGCACGGCGGGCATCGTGGCCACCGACGGTGTCGGCGCTGGGGGAGGCGCGGCATCCGCAGCGTTATCGAACAGATCGACCACCAAGCGGTTGCCGTACTGGGCGTTCGGCGCCAGGGAGAAGCTTTTTGGCGTCACCGCCTTTTTCAGGTCGATGACCACCCGCAGGTCGGTCGGCGTGCGTTGGGCCGAACGCATGGCGGTAATCGGGGTGTTCGACGTGTTGACGTTGAGCGGCGCACCGAGGGTCGCGCCATTGATGTCGATGACCAGGCGATCCGGCGCGGTCAGGGTAAAGACGCTGTGTTGCACCGGGCCGGTCAGGTCAAACACCAGACGTGTGTTGTCCGGTGCCCGCCACAGACGAACACTGTTGACCTTCGAATCGGCCACAGCGTCGACGGTCACCGCCAGAAACAACACCCCTACGGCAGCAACCAACGCGCGAAAGCGCATACCTAACCCCATCATTTATTTGGATTCCAATGCCAAAGCGGCACACCAGGCCTCGCCACGCGAGCCCTGGGATAAAATTTTCAGCGAACGCCCGCTGTCTTGCGGGCTAATGGTAATGGTCAGGTCCGGCTTTGGCAAAAAGCCTGCACCTTTGTCGGGCCATTCGATCAGACACAGGGCATCGTCTTCGAAATAGTCGCGGATACCGAGGAACTCCAGCTCCTCCGGATCGACCAGACGGTACAAATCGAAATGGAAGGCGCGAATGTCGCCAATCTCGTAGGGCTCAACCAGAGTGAAGGTCGGACTTTTTACCGCCCCGACATGCCCCAAGCCACGGATGATGCCTCGGGACAACGTGGTTTTGCCCATCCCCAGGTTGCCCTCGAGGAAGATCAGGCCATGGCCTTGGGTGATTCGGGCAATGCGTGCGCCAAAGTCGCTCATGGCCTGCTCATCGGCCAGGTACAGGGTTACTTCAGACACGGTGCTTGCTCCTCCAACAACTGACGAATGACTGGAATCAGATCACTGGCCGCCAGCCCACGGCCGAATTTTCCTTGTTGCTCGCCGGCATTGGCGTGCAGCCAGACCGCCAGGCAGGCCGCGTCGAATGGTTCCATGCCCTGGGCCAGCAATGCGCCGAGCAAACCGGCCAATACATCGCCCAGACCGGCAGTAGCCATCGCCGGGTGGCCCTGATGACAGACGGCCAGCCGCCCGTCGGGACAGGTAACCAGGCTCCCGGCCCCCTTGAGCACCACGACCGCGGAATATTTTTTGCTCAATGCATGGGCCGCTGCCGGTCGGTCGGCTTGAACCTGCGCCGTACTCATTCCGAGCAAACGCGCCGCTTCGCCCGGATGCGGGGTGATCACGCAATCCCTGGGCAAACTCACACGCCCCTCGGCCAGCAGGTTCAGCGCATCGGCGTCCCAGACTTGCGGCAACGCTGCGTTAGCAGCGGCCGACAACAAACTGCGCCCCCAACCCGCCTGCCCCAGCCCCGGACCGACCACCAACACGGAAACCTTTTGCAGCAAATCCATCAGCTGATTGGCCGAGGAAGTGCCCAGCACCATCACCTCGGGGATCCGCGCCAGCGCGGCCGCGACATGTTCGCTGCGGGTCGCCACCGACACCATGCCCGCCCCGCTGCGTAGCGCACTTTGCGCGCTCAGCAGAATCGCACCACCCAACCCGCGGTCGCCGCCAATCAGCAACACATGGCCAAATCTGCCTTTGTGGGAAGCCGGTGCCCGCGCCGCTGGACGCGGCAGGTTAGCCGCAGTCAGGCGACGGGCGGTGAAAGCAGCGCCTTCTATCAACTGTGGGTCTGCGTGCAAGTCGTTGAACAGCAATTCGCCGACCACATCCGCCGCCTCGCCGGTGAACAATCCCAATTTCAAGCCGATGAACGTCACTGTCAGGTCAGCCTGCACCGCCAGGCCGAGGATGCGACCAGTATCGGCGCACAGTCCTGAAGGAATATCCACCGCCATAACCGGCAGCCCGCTCACATTGATCGCGGTGATCGCACCGACATAAGGCTCACGCACCTCGCCGCTCAGGCCGGTGCCGAGCAAAGCATCCAGGACGATGCCGCGCAATCCGGATTGTGCCTTCCAGGGTTCGATGAGCACTTTTTCAGACACCGCCTCGGCATGGGCCAAAGCCGCGTCCCCCTGCAGGCGCTGCGGATCTCCGACGGCCAACACCCGGACGGCCCATCCTGCACGCTGGGCCAACACGGCCACCAGATACCCGTCCCCGGCGTTGTTGCCATGGCCGGCGAGTACACTGAGTTCGTTCGCTGTCGGCCATTGCCGCACCAGCGCCCGCCACGTCGCCCGCGCCGCGCGCTGCATCAATTCGAAGCCCGGTGTGCCGGCGGCGATCAGGCTCGCGTCGAGTGCTCGCACCTGGGCGGCACTATACAGCGCGTCGGGTAATTCATCTTTAGTGTGCGGCATGCGTCTTCGGGCTCCGATGTCTGGCAGAATTATACGCACCTCAGCTCCGGTTTCTCTCGCCTCATGCCTGCTATTACCACAGACCTGCCTGCCCTCGCCCAATCCATCAAGGACTGGGGCCGCGAGCTGGGCTTTCAACAAGTCGGCATCAGCGGGCTCGACCTGGGCGAGCACGAGCAACACCTGGAGCGCTGGCTCGCCGCCGGCTACCACGGCGAGATGGACTACATGGGCGCCCATGGCAGCAAACGCTCACACCCGGAGGAGCTGGTGCCCGGCACTTTGCGCGTGGTTTCGCTGCGCATGGATTACCTGGCGGGCGACACCCACATGGCGAAAATGCTCGCCCAAC
The DNA here is from genome assembly GCF_000282295.1 of Pseudomonas sp. GM33. NCBI lineage: Bacteria > Pseudomonadati > Pseudomonadota > Gammaproteobacteria > Pseudomonadales > Pseudomonadaceae > Pseudomonas > Pseudomonas sp. GM33. The sequence continues at coordinate 1,498 of NZ_AKJO01000071.1, read as the reverse complement.
CGGAAAAAGCCTACGTCTCGCGTTATGCCCTGGGTCGCGATTACCACAAATTGATCCGCAAGCGCGTGCAACAACTGGCAGACAAGATTCAGGCAGAAATCGGCCCGTTTGGTTTCCGTGCCTTTGTCGACAGTGCACCTGTGCTGGAAAAAGCCATCGCCGAACAGGCCGGCCTGGGCTGGATTGGCAAAAACACCCTGGTGTTGAATCGTAAGGCAGGCAGTTATTTCTTCCTCGCCGAGCTGTTCGTTGACTTGCCGCTGCCGGTAGACCCGCCCCACGCCACCGAACACTGCGGTCGCTGCAGTGCCTGCCTCGACATCTGTCCGACCAATGCTTTCGTCGGCCCTTACGTGCTGGATGCCCGGCGCTGCATTTCCTACCTGACCATCGAACTCAAAGGCGCGATCCCGCAAGACCTGCGGCCGCTGATCGGCAATCGGGTGTTTGGTTGCGATGATTGCCAGATTGTCTGCCCCTGGAACCGCTTCGCCCGCCCGTCCGGTGAAGGCGATTTCAAGCCGCGGCACAACCTGGACAACGCCGAATTGGCGGAACTGTTCATGTGGGATGAGGAGACATTCCTGCGCAGCACCGAAGGCTCGCCGCTTCGTCGGACCGGTTACGAAAACTGGTTGCGCAACCTGGCGGTAGGCCTGGGCAATGCGCCTGCGACGATTCCGGTGCTGGAGGCGCTGAAGGCGCGGCGCGAGCATCCGTCCGAACTGGTCCGCGAACACGTCGAATGGGCCCTGAAACAACACGGCCTCGTGTAGGGGGATCGCGGTGTCAGGCCTCGTCGTTGTAGACGAACTTGGGCATTTCCCAGTGGAAACGGATCGCCAGCAAGCGCAACAGGAAACCGCCGAACAGAGTGATCAGAATCGCCTGTTCCCCTGGCAAGTTCAGGTATAGACAGAGCATGTAGCACCACGCTGCCGCAAACGAGACGCTGGCATACAGCTCACGCCGGAAGATCAGCGGAATATCGTTGCAGAAAATGTCCCGCAGGATGCCGCCAAATACTCCGGTGATCACGCCGCTGACCGAGGCGACCAACATGCCATGGCCCATTTCCAGGGCGGTGATGCAGCCGATCAGGGTGAAGGCCACCAGCCCCATGGCATCGAGCACCAGAAACAGTGAGCGCAAATGCCGCATCCAGCGCGCCGTGAACACGGTAATCATCGCCGCAGCCGTGGTCAGCACCAGGTATTCCGGGTGTTTGACCCACGTCAGCGGGTAATGCCCGAGCAGCACATCGCGCACCGAACCGCCCCCCAGTGCCGTGACGCAAGCGATCAGCACCACGCCAAACCAGTCCATGCCACGACGCCCGGCAGACAGGGCGCCGGTCATGGCTTCGGCGGTGATGGCGATCAGGTAGAGCATCAACAACATGGTGGCGGTCCTTGCGAAAAGGCGCGCAGTCTACCCACTTCACCAAAGCCCACAACCCCCCCTGTAGGAGCTGCCGCAGGCTGCGATCTTTTGACTT
>NZ_AKJO01000070.1:0-143486 GCF_000282295.1 Pseudomonas sp. GM33 | reverse complement strand
TGGCTGGAAGCCGTCAGCGGCGAAAGCCTGCAGGCCAGTGGTTTGCAGGAGGACACGCAGGGCGCTCATCCACTGGCCCAACAGGTGGTGATGTTGCGTCATTCCCGGCGATTCGGTGAAGGCAGCGGTATTGGCCAGCTCGCTCGTTGGGTTAACCAGCAGCAACCGGAGGAAGCACGCAAGTTGTTGTCTGCGCGAAGCCATGACGATGTGTATGGCTTGTCCCTCAAGGGCGAGCAAGACCGGACCCTGGAGCGTTTGCTGCTCGAAGGTCACGGTGAGGGCCCGCAGGGATATCGGCATTACCTGGCCTTGCTGCGCAAACAGCGACCGCCACTCGACAGCCCGCTGGAAGATTCACGCTGGACCGACTGGGCCCGGGAGGTGTTGCAAGCCTTCGACGCGTTCCAGCTGTTATGTGCCGTGCGCAAGGGGCCGTGGGGTGTGGAGGGCTTGAACCAGCGAGTGACGGACGCCTTGCTCAGGGCACGCCTGATCGACAGCGACCAGCAGTGGTATGAAGGTCGCCCCGTGCTGATGACCCGCAACGATTACGGGCTGGGTTTGATGAATGGCGATATCGGCATCGCTCTCAAGCTCCCGGAGCAGGAGGGCCACGGAAAACAGGTTTTGCGTGTGGCGTTCCCACGCAATGACGGCCAGGGCGGCGTGCGATTTGTCCTGCCAAGCCGCCTGAATGATGTCGAAACCGTGTACGCCATGACCGTGCATAAATCCCAGGGCTCGGAGTTCGCGCACACCGCGTTGATTCTTCCCGATGCCTTGAATCCGGTCCTCACCAAGGAATTGATCTACACCGGGATTACCCGGGCCAAAGACTGGTTCACCCTGATCGAATCGCGCGCAGGCGTGTTCGAGGAGGCGGTGAAACGCAGGGTCAAGCGCTTGAGCGGGTTGATGCTGGAGCTAAAGGACGGCAGCGAGCCGACAGACTGAAAGGTCCGTGAGCGATTGTAGGAAACTGTCCGAGGCAGCGTAGTACGTGGCCTCGCTGGCATTTCCTCGCTGTGCTATCGTTGCGGCATCATTTCGCTCCGGTCCAAGAGTATTCCTGCATGAAGGTGGCTGTCAGGACGACAGAGCGCGTCGTTGGCTGTAGGAAAGCACTGCTTGCCGTCCTTCTTTGTCTGCTGGCCAGCGTCGTTTTCGCTCAATCGCAGCCCCCGGTGGGCATGGCGGACCAACGCGCCAAAGCAGTTACCCAGGTGGTCCTCGGAATTCTCAGCTACGCCCGCTGGCCCGTTGAGCCTTTGCTGCTGCGCCTGTGCCTGGTCGGCCCTACCGAATACACCGACGACCTGGTCAAAGGCACGACCCAGGCGACCGGTCGACCTGTCGCCGTGCGACGCTTGTTGGCCGACAACCCTTCGATTGTCAGTGACTGCGATGCGGTTTACATCGGCAAGCTCACTGGCGAAGAACGCAGCCGATTGTTTGCCGCGTTGATCGGGCATCCGGTGTTGAGCATTAGCGAGAGTGACGAGCAGTGCGCGGTCGGCAGCCTGTTTTGCTTGCGGGTCAGCGACGAGCAGGTGTCGTTCGAGGTCAATCTCGACTCCGTCGCTCGCAGTGGTGTTCGCATCCATCCGAGCGTGCTGCAACTCTCGCGCCGCAAGCCGGCGGCGCCATGAAGCTACTGACACCGGGCAGTCGCCCGACTTTGCATTCGGTCATCGGTCGCGGCAACTTGCTCGTCGCGCTGGTGGGCGTCGCCATGGCCAGTGTTTCGCTGACGTTGCTCGGCGTGCTGGCTTTGCGTGTGTACGCCGATCACAACCTGCACCTGATCGCACGCTCGATCACCTACACCGTGGAAGCCGCGGTGGTGTTCAACGATAAACCCGCTGCCACCGAGGCGCTGGCGTTGATTGCGTCCATCGAAGAAGTGGCTGATGCCCAAGTGTTCGACCGGCAGGGACAGTTGCTGGCCCGTTGGCAACGACCGGAAACCGGATGGGTCTCCGATCTCGAATTGCACCTCGCCAAAGCGTTTCTCGAAGAACCGATGAGCATGCCGATCCTCCATCAAGGGCGGGAAGTCGGCAGCATCCGGCTCACCGGTCATGGCGCCAGCCTGATGCGCTATTTGCTCAGCGGTCTGGTGGGCATCCTCTTGTGCACGGCCGTCAGTGCCTGGGTGGCGCTCTTTCTGGCACGCCGACAACTTCGCGGGATCACCAAGCCCCTGCGCAACCTCGCCACCGTCGCCCACGCCGCGCGTAGTGATCGGGCCTTCGACAAGCGCGTGCCGCCCGCCGACATTGCCGAGCTCGATGATTTCGGCAACGACTTCAATGCCCTGCTCGATGAGCTCGAAGCCTGGCAATCGCACCTGCAAAGCGAAAACGAATCCCTGGCGCACCAGGCCAGTCACGACAGCCTCACCGGATTGCCCAACCGGGCGTTTTTCGAAGGTCGCCTGATGCGCGCGCTGCGCAACGCCGACAAGCTCGGCGAGCGAGTGGCGGTGTTGTTTCTCGACAGCGATCGCTTCAAGGAGATCAACGACAGTTTCGGCCATGCGGCGGGGGATGCGGTGTTGGTGGCCGTGGCCAACCGGGTTCGCGCGCAACTGCGGGAAGAGGACCTGGTGGCGCGCTTGGGTGGCGATGAGTTTGCCGTGCTGCTGACACCGCTGCACAAGACCGCAGACGCCGAACGAATTGCCGACAAGATCCTGGCCAGCATGGACATGCCGATTCCATTGCCGGGCAGTACCCAGGTATTGACCTCACTCAGTATCGGCGTCGCGGTGTACCCGGATCATGGCGCAACGCCGGGTGCCCTGCTCAACGCCGCCGATAGTGCGATGTACCAGGCCAAGCGCCTGTCCCGAGGCGCACAGTACACGGCAGGGTCGGAGCACCCTGCCGCCGATGTTCAAAACAGGAGCTGATTTTCGTGTTCACTTTCAACCCGCGTTCCCTGCGTTTTTTCACCATGACCTTGCTCGTGGCCCTGCTGAGCCTGACCGGTTGCCAGACCACCCCGCCAAAAGGCCTGACCCCGGCGCAGATCGCCGTGCTGAAACAGCAGGGTTTCGAGCTGACCGACGATGGCTGGGCCTTCGGTTTGTCCGGCAAGGTGTTGTTCGGCAGCGACGATGACAGCCTGAACAAACAGAGCACCGAGATCGTCGAGCGCATCGGCAAGGCACTGCTCGGAGTGGGGATCGAACGAGTGCGGGTCGATGGCCACACCGACGCATCGGGCAAAGAGGCCTACAACGAGCAACTGTCCGTGCGCCGGGCGAAAAGCGTTGCCAGGGTGCTCAACACGGTCGGCATGAAGCCGGAAAATATCCAGTTGCGCGGCCTGGGCAGCAGCGTACCGGTGGCCACCAACAGCACCTCCAGTGGCCGCACGGAGAATCGCCGGGTCGCCATCGTCGTCAGCTCCGACTAATCGGCAAACAACATCTCCCGGCTTTCCCCCATCAGCAGTCCCTGATTCTGCTCAGTGACCTGGCGGATGTAATCCCACAACAGGGTAATCCGCTTGAGCTTCCTCAGGTCTTCGCGGCAGTACATCCAGAACTGTCGGGTGATGTTGATTTCCTGCGGCAACACCGGCAGCAGGCGCGGGTCCTGTGTTGCGAGGAAGCACGGCAGGATCGCCAGTGAGCGCCCCTGCTGCGCCGCCACGAACTGCGCGATCACGCTGGTGCTGCGCAGGTTGGCGCTGGCGCCGGGCAGTACATTGGCCAGGTACAACAGCTCCGAGCTGAACGCCAGGTCGTCGACGTAACTGATGAACGAATGTTTCGCCAAGTCTGCCGGGCGGTGGATGGCCGGGTGGTTGTCGAGATAGTCCTGGGTCGCGTACAGCTGCAACCGGTAGTCGCACAGTTTGCAGCAGACGTACGGGCCATGCTCCGGACGCTCCAGGGCGATGACGATGTCGGCCTCGCGCTTGGACAGGCTGATGAAGTGCGGCAGCGGCAGGATGTCCACCGAGATCGCCGGGTAGGTGTCGACGAAGTGGCTCAGCTGCGGCGTGATGAAAAAGCTGCCGAAACCTTCGGTGCAACCCATGCGCACATGACCGGACAGCGCCACGCCGGACCCGGAAACCTGCTCGCACGCCATGTGCAAGGTGCTTTCGATCGATTCGGCATACCCCATCAACCGCTGGCCTTCGGCAGTCAGGACAAAGCCGTTGGTCCGGGACTTCTCGAACAGCAAGGTGCCCAGCGCCGTTTCCAGCGAACTGATGCGCCGCGACACCGTGGTGTAATCCACCGCCAGGCGCTTGGCCGCGGTGCTGGCCTTGCGGGTGCGGGCGACCTCGAGGAAAAACTTGAGGTCATCCCAGTTCAACGAGCCGAGGGAGGTGATGTTTTTTTGCATGTTGGACCGGTTTTTATGTGCGTTCTTATCAGAAGTTTGCACATCTATACTCCAAAAACAGTCCGAGAACCAATTCGCGACAAACAGCTCATCTCAGGGCGACCCTTTCGCCCTGGCTCCCAAGATAACAACAAAGATCCGGAGACTCACATGAACGCATCGCTCACGCCCAATGACACCACCGTGCAAAAGGTCAAACTGTTGATCGACGGCGAGTGGGTCGAGTCCAAATCCACCGAATGGCACGACATCGTCAACCCGGCGACCCAGCAAGTGCTAGCCAAAGTGCCGTTTGCCACCGCCGAAGAAGTCGATGCCGCCATCAGCGCCGCTCATCGTGCGTTCCAGACCTGGAAGCTGACCCCCATCGGCGCGCGGATGCGCATCATGCTCAAGCTCCAGGCGCTGATTCGCGAGCACTCCAAGCGCATCGCCGCGGTCCTGAGCGCCGAGCAGGGCAAGACCATTGCCGACGCCGAAGGCGACATTTTCCGTGGCCTGGAAGTGGTCGAGCACGCCTGCTCCATCGGCAGCCTGCAAATGGGTGAATTCGCTGAAAACGTCGCCGGTGGCGTCGACACCTACACTCTGCGCCAGCCGATCGGCGTGTGCGCGGGCATTACCCCGTTCAACTTCCCGGCGATGATTCCGCTGTGGATGTTCCCGATGGCCATCGCCTGCGGTAACACCTTCGTGCTCAAGCCGTCTGAACAGGACCCGATGTCGACCATGCTCCTGGTGGAGCTGGCGATCGAGGCGGGCATTCCGGCCGGCGTGCTCAACGTCGTGCATGGCGGCAAGGACGTGGTGGACGGGCTCTGCACCCACAAGGACATCAAGGCGGTTTCCTTCGTCGGTTCGACCGCCGTCGGTACTCATGTCTATGACCTGGCCGGTAAACACGGCAAGCGCGTGCAATCGATGATGGGTGCCAAGAACCACGCCGTGGTGCTGCCGGACGCCAATCGCGAACAAGCGCTGAATGCGCTGGTGGGTGCCGGCTTCGGTGCTGCCGGTCAACGTTGCATGGCCACTTCTGTGGTGGTGCTGGTGGGTGCGGCCAAGCAATGGCTGCCGGACCTCAAGGCGCTGGCGCAAAAACTCAAGGTCAATGCCGGCAGCGAGCCGGGCACCGATGTCGGTCCGGTGATTTCGAAAAAAGCCAAGGCGCGGATTCTCGACCTGATCGAAAGCGGCATCAAGGAAGGCGCCAAACTGGAGCTGGACGGTCGCGAGATCTCGGTTCCCGGTTACGAGAAGGGCAACTTTGTCGGCCCGACCCTGTTCTCCGGCGTGACCCCCGACATGCAGATCTACACCCAGGAAATCTTCGGCCCGGTGCTGGTGGTGCTGGAAGTCGCCACCCTCGACGAGGCCATCGCCCTGGTCAACGCCAACCCGTTCGGCAACGGCACGGGCCTGTTCACCCAGAGCGGTGCGGCGGCACGTAAATTCCAGAGCGAGATCGATGTCGGCCAGGTCGGCATCAACATCCCGATCCCGGTGCCGGTCCCGTTCTTCAGCTTCACCGGTTCACGCGGCTCCAAGCTCGGCGACCTCGGTCCGTACGGCAAGCAAGTGGTGCAGTTCTACACTCAGACCAAGACCGTCACCAGCCGCTGGTTCGATGACAACAGCGTCAACGATGGTGTGAACACCACGATCAACTTGCGATAAGGAGCCGGACATGAAAATCGCTTTTATCGGTCTGGGCAACATGGGCGCGCCGATGGCGCGCAACCTGATCAAGGCCGGCCATGCACTGCGCCTGGTGGACCTGAACAAGGCTGTGCTGGCGGAGCTGGAACAGTTGGGCGGCAGTATCAGTGCATCGGCCCGTGAAGCGGCGGAGGGCGCCGAACTGGTGATCACCATGCTGCCTGCCGCGGTGCATGTGCGCAGTGTGTGGCTGGGTGAAGACGGTGTGCTCGCCGGTATCGGTAAAGGCGTGCCGGCCGTCGACTGCAGCACCATCGATCCGCAGACCGCGCGGGACGTGGCCGCCGCCGCTGCCAAACAGGGCGTGACCATGGCCGATGCGCCGGTCTCTGGCGGTACCGGTGGTGCAGCCGCCGGCACCCTGACCTTCATGGTCGGCGCCACGCCTGAACTGTTCGCCACCCTGCAGCCGGTACTGGCGCAGATGGGCCGCAACATCGTCCATTGTGGTGAGGTCGGCACCGGGCAAATCGCTAAAATCTGCAATAACCTGCTGCTGGGGATTTCCATGGTCGGCGTCAGCGAAGCCATGGCGCTGGGTGATGCGCTGGGCATCGACACCAAGGTGCTGGCGGGCATCATCAATAGTTCCACCGGGCGTTGCTGGAGTTCGGAGATGTACAACCCGTGGCCGGGCATCGTCGAAACAGCACCGGCGTCGCGCGGCTACACCGGCGGCTTCGGAGCCGAGCTGATGCTCAAGGATCTGGGGCTGGCCACTGAAGCGGCGCGTCAGGCGCACCAGCCGGTGGTGCTTGGCGCTGTGGCACAGCAGCTGTATCAGGCGATGAGTTTGCGTGGGGAAGGTGGGCAGGACTTCTCGGCGATCATCAATAGCTATCGCAAGCCGCAATGAAGCGATTCATTGAATGTGGTGAGGGCTGTTGTGGCGAGGGGGCTTGCCCCCGTTGGTTCGCGAAGCGGACCCAGAACAGATAAACGCGGTGGGTGATACGAACCGCGGTTACCGACTTTACGACGGCTTCGCCCTCGAACGGGGGCAAGCCCCCTCGCCACACAAGCTCGCTCCCACAGGGTACGGCGCTTACCTAAAGACTTTTGACCGGGAGATCACGTCGGGTGATCCCCCGGTTTTTTTGTATCAGGCAAACACGAAATACTTACGCACGGTTTCCACCACTTCCCAGGTGCCTTTCATCCCGGGCTCGATGACAAAAATGTCACCAGCGCGCAGGTGGATCGGTGCCATGCCTTCGGGGGTAATGATGCAGTAGCCTTCCTGGAAGTGGCAGTACTCCCACTTCACGTATTCCACGTACCACTTGCCGGGCGTGCAGATCCAGGTGCCCATGATCTTGCTGCCGTCTTCACTGGTGTAGGCGTTGAGGTTGACGGTGTGCGGGTCGCCTTCGAGCTTTTCCCATTTGCAGGCGTCGAGCACGGGCAGCGGGTGGGTGTCGCGAAGAACGGTAATCGGTGCGGTCATGATGACTCCGGGCAGTGGGCTCAAGAACTGAAGTCGCACCCTATAGCGCCTGTCCATGGGTCAGTTGTCTGTGCTCGACACTGAGCTGCTCAGAAACGCACAGCCCTCAAAGACGGGTCAACGGGCAGTCGAGCCTGGATTGTTCGAGACTGTTTTCGAACTCGACCAATTGCGCGTGCTGTTGCGACAGCGCCGCTATCCGTTCGGCGATTTCCCGTTTTTTGCTGGCGATGACCTGATGGGCCCGTTCCCATGGCAACTGCGGGCCCTGATGTCCGGCGAAGGCTGACTGCAATTCCTTGAGTCTGAAACCCAGCTGCTGGGCACATTTGATGAAGATCAGCAGATCGACGCTGTGCTGGTCATAGATGCGGTACTTGCCCTGGCGTCGGGCGGCAGGCAACAGGCCAATCGACTCGTAGTGACGGATGCTTTTGACAGTGGTTCCGGAACGTTGCGCGGCTTGGCCGATGTACATGGGAAGGTCCTTTTCTCCGAGGATAAAGCTCGGCGCATTATCGACCGACTCAAGCGCTGGCGATAGCTTCGGCCTGGCGTAACCAGGCCGCATGCCGGTCTGCGCTGGCGCCGAGAATGGGCCCGAAGGTCAGGGTGCGAGTTGGCTTGATGCCACAGAATTCCAGTGTGGTTTTACGGACCTGATGCAAACCGGGCATGCGGTAGATCCAACGGTAGTACCAGGGCGGCGTGTCCATGGTCACCAGCAGGTGGGCGGTTCGGCCGTGCAGGAGTTTGTCGGGGAAGGCTTTGCCCTGGCGATACTTGAAGGCAAAACCCGGCAAGAACACCCGGTCGAAAAAGCCCTTGAGCAAGGCCGGTACGCCACCCCACCAGATCGGATAAACCAGCGTCAGCTGTTCGGCCCACAGGATATCGGCCTGGGCGTTACGCAAGTCGGCCTCCAGCGGCTGGACCTGCTGATAGCCTTCGCGCAGCACCGGGTCAAAATCCAGGGTGCCGAGAAACAACTGACGCACCTCATGCCCGGCGCGCACGGCCGACTGTGCGTAACGCTCGGCAAGGGCAGCGCAGAAGCTGTTGCTGGACGGATGCCCGAGGATCACCAGTATTCGTTTACCCATCATCGCTATCCTCGAAGATCAAACCTCAAGGATAAAGTCTGCCCCTCAGGGGAGAGTCAAGGCATGCAGCAGGGCCTTGGCATAACCGGGCAATGCGGCGAAGTCCCGTGCACAGAGCAGCAGTTTGCGTTGGCCCCAGGCTTCCTGCAGGGCGAGGCTCTTGAAGGACAGGCCACCGGACCCGCGCTCGACCGCAGCCAGCGGCACAATCGCCAGGCCCGCGCCACGGGCGACCATGCGCATCACGCCATCAAAGCCATCGGCGCGGATGCGAATCTGCATGCGCAGGCCGGCGTGCAGTGCCTGTTCTTCGAGATACACCGCCAGCGCGCTGTTGGCATTCAGGCCGACGTAGTCGTGATGCAGCGTGTCGGTGAAGCTCACCGAGGTTGCCTGTGCCAGGGGATGTTCGCGGGGCATGATCAGCACCAGCGGATCATCGCGGAACGCTCGGGTCTGCAAGTCATCGGTGTCCACCGCGTCGGAAACGATGCCCAGGTCCGCCGCGCCCTGGCGCAAGGCGTGGGTGATGCGGGTGCTGGGCAGTTCCTGCAGGTCGATGTCGAGATTGGGGTGGCTGTGCAGGAAGTCCGCGAGCAACTCCGGCAGGTACTCGGTGATCGCCGTGGTATTGCACAGCAGCCGCACCTGGCCTTTGACGCCCTTGGCGTATTCGGCCAGTTCCTGTTGCAGGCGTTCGGCCTGTTGCAGCAGAACCCGGGCGTGCCGGGCGAGGGCATCGCCGGCCGGTGTCGGGCTGACCCCGCGACGGTTACGCTGAAGAAACTCGACGCCCAAAGATGCCTCCATGGCGCGAATCCGTGCGCTGGCCGCTGCGAGTGACAGATGACTGCGTACGGCGCCGGCGGTGATGTTGCCGGAGTCGAGGATGTTCAGGTACAGGCGCAGGTCGGTCAGGTCGAAGTGCATTGTCATTCCCGGTTTATTTGCTGTCTGGACTGGCGCCTTCGCGAGCAAGCCCGCTCCCACAGTGGTTATGTGTCGTTCACAAATCCCCTGTGGGAGCGGCGGTGCGGCGATCCGACTTGCCCGCGAAGAGGCCAGTCGCTTCAGCGAAATTCTCAGCCTCTGTCAAAGCAAGAGGCAACCCCAGTATATGGCAGATTTTCAATCAACCCCCCGCGGGCCCACCATAGCCCCATGAACACACTCTCGGCGTTTTACCAGAATCTCGGATTGACCCTGTCACTGCTGGTGATCGGCACCTTTGTGCTGGCCGGCATGATCAAGGGCGTGATCGGCCTCGGCTTGCCAACGGTTGCCATGGGACTGCTGGGTCTGGCTATGGCGCCGTCGCAGGCAGCCGCGCTATTGATCATTCCGGCAACGCTCACCAACGTCTGGCAACTGGCATTCGGCGGGCATTTGTCCGGGCTGGTCAAACGACTGTGGCCGATGTTGCTGGCGATTTTCATCGGCACCGGGGCAGGCACGCTGTGGATCGGCATGAGCGGTGGCCATTGGGTGGTGCGAGGGTTGGGCGCTGCGTTGTTGTTGTATGCACTGAGCGGATTGTGCCTGCCGACCTTGCGCGTAGGACCCCACCGTGAACGCTGGCTCGGTCCGCTGTGTGGCCTGCTGACCGGCGTCATCACGTCGGCCACCGGCGTGTTCGTGATTCCGGCGGTGCCCTACCTGCAAGCGCTGGGTTTGAGCCGGGACGAACTGGTGCAGGCGCTGGGCCTGTCGTTCACCGTTTCGACCCTGGCCCTGGCCGGTGGCTTGCTGTGGCGCGGCGCGCTCGGCGGGGGCGAGTTGGGTGCGTCGCTGCTGGCGCTGATCCCGGCCATGCTCGGCATGTGGCTGGGGCAATCGCTGCGCCAGCGGATCAGCGCCCTGTGGTTCAAGCGCGTGTTTTTCGTTGGCCTGGGTGTGCTCGGCGGCCATTTGCTGATCAGCGGCTAGCGGACGACGGGCTGATCATGTCGATGGCGCGGATTTCGAAGTCCCGTTCCAGATACTCTTCGCGCTGCTCGAGGAATTGCTTCATGTGCGGCAGGTTCGAGTGCACGTCCAGATGGGCCTGGGACTGCCAGATCTCGTAGAAAATGAACAGGGTCGGGTCCTGTTTATCGCGCAGCATGTGGTATTCGATGCAACCGGGTTCGGCGCGGCTTGCTTGCACGTAGCCGCTGAAAAACGCTTCGAAGGCGTCGGATTTTTCCGGACGGGTCTTGGCGTGCAGGATGAAGCCCTGGATTTCACTCATCTACATCTCTCCTCAGGTCAGAATGGGCGCCAGTCTAAGGCAACAATCGCCTGTGGATTCGTGCTTGTGGGTCAAATGAATTTTGCCAAATCGACGCTTATTCCGCGCGAGGCTGATCGGTACTCTGCCGCCATCGAATTCCCGACCCTTCCCGAGACCTTCCATGAAAAAAGTCCTGTTGCTCAACGGCGGCAAACAATTTGCGCACTCCGACGGCCGCTACAACACCACCCTGCATGAAGCCGCGTTGAGCGTGCTGGATCGCGGTGGTCTGGATATCAAAACCACCTTCATCGACGAGGGCTACGACGTCGCCGAAGAAGTGGCCAAGTTTCTCTGGGCCGACGTGATCATTTACCAGATGCCCGGCTGGTGGATGGGCGCGCCGTGGACCGTGAAGAAGTACATCGATGAAGTCTTCACCGAAGGCCATGGCAGCCTCTACGCCAGCGACGGCCGCACCCGTTCCGACGCCTCGCAGAAATACGGCAGCGGCGGCCTGATCCACGGCAAGCAGTACATGTTGTCACTGACCTGGAACGCCCCGCAGCAAGCCTTCGACGACCCGACCGATTTCTTCGAAGCCAAGGGTGTGGACGCGGTGTACTTCCCGTTCCACAAGGCCAACGAGTTCCTTGGCATGACCGGTTTGCCGACGTTTCTCTGCGTAGACGTGATGAAGCGCCCGAACATCGAGGGCGATGTGGCGCGTTATGAGCAGCATTTGACTGAGGTGTTTGGCCTGTCGGCGTAACCGTTTGGGGCTACTATCGATTGTTTGAGTCAGGCACAGTTTCTGTGGCGAAGGAGCTTTTGTGGCGAGGGGGCTTGCCCCCGTTCGGCGGCGAAGCCGCCGTAAAGTCAGTTGACGCGCGACTTCCTGAACCACCGCGTTAGTGGGTTGTGGGTCCGCTTCGCGGACCAACGGGGGCAAGCCCCCTCGCCACAATGGTTCCTCTCAACTCAAAAGAAGCGGCGCAGGACTATCGATAAGGGACACACGTGAAAGCCAGATCCGATGAATTGCAGATATTCGTCTGCGTGATTGAATGCGGGTCGATTTCCGCGGCGGCCGAGCAGGTCGGGCAAACGCCTTCGGCGGTAAGCCGCACGCTGTCGCGGCTGGAGGCCAAGCTCGACACCACCTTGATCAATCGCACCACGCGACGCATGGACCTGACCGAGGAGGGCAAGTACTTCTTCGAGCACGCCAAGCGCATTCTCGATCAGATGGACGAGCTCGAAGAGCGCCTGTCCTCACGCCAGCAAACACCGTCCGGGCGCCTGCGGATCAACGCGGCATCCCCCTTCATGCTGCACGCCATCGTGCCCTACATCGATGAATTCCGCAGGCTCTACCCGGACATCCAGCTGGAACTCAACAGCAATGACTTGATCATCGACCTGCTGGAGCAGAGCACCGACATCGCCATTCGCATCGGCACCCTGACCGACTCGACACTGCATGCCCGCTCCCTGGGTTGCAGCCCGCTGCACATCGTCGCCAGCCCGGCCTACCTGGAAAAGCACGGCACACCGCAGGCCGTGGCCGACCTGGCCGACCATACGCTGCTGGGGTTCACCCAGAACGAAGGCCTCAACCAATGGCCGCTGCGTTACGTGCATGGCGATCGCTGGCCGATCCAGGCCTCGATCAGCGCCTCCAGCGGCGAGACCATCCGCCATCTGGCACTGGACGGGCAGGGCATCGCCAGCCTGTCGCACTTCATGACCATCGAGGACATTCGTGCCGGACGCTTGAAAGTGTTGCTGGCCGAATTCAACAGCGGCTACCGCCAGCCGATCAATGCGGTGTACTACCGCAACTCGCAGCTGGCCTTGCGGATTCAGTGCTTCCTGGACTTTATCCAGGGCAAGTTGGCGGATTATGCGAGCGCGGATTTCAAAGGCTGATTCGTGACTCCTGCGCAAAAGTGAATTGGGTCAGAGGGCATTTTTCGGCAGTGATCGCTACCGGATACTCCTTGCATCACTTATCCACGCAGGGAGTTTCTCCATGAACGTATTCGTTACCGGCGCTGCCGGATTTATCGGCGGTTCCATCGCCACGGGCCTGGTCCAGGCCGGCCACGCTGTCACCGGTCTGGTGCGCAGCGCCGAACAGGCCGATGAGCTGCGTGCACTGGGCATTTCTGCGGTGGTGGGCAGTCTGGACGACCGCGACCTGTTGACCGATCAGGCGCTCGCTGCCGATGCAGTGATCAACGCGGCCAGCAGCGATCATCGTGGCGCCGTGGAAGCCTTGCTCGATGCCTTGCGCGGCTCTGGCAAGGTGTTCCTGCACACCAGCGGTTCGAGCATTGTCGGTGATGCCTCGGGCGGCCAATCCAGTGATGTCATCTACTTCGAAGACGACCTGCCGGAACCGACCGTCGACAAGGCGGCGCGCGTGGCCATCGATAACCTGATCCTGGCGGCAGCCATGGAAGGTGTGAACTCGGCAGTGATCTGCAACACCTTGATCTACGGCCACAGCCTGGGCGTCCATCGCGACAGCGTGCAGCTGCCGCGCCTGCTCAAACAGGCGCGCAAAAGCGGCGTGGTGCGCCATGTCGGCACGGGCCGCAACATCTGGTCCAACGTGCACATCGAGGACGTGGTTGCGCTGTACCTGCTGGCGCTGACTAAAAATGTACCAGGCACCTTCTACTTCGTTGAAAGCGGAGAAGCGTCGTTCATCGACATGACCACGGCGATGGCCCGGGCGCTGAACCTGGGCGAGTCGCAGGATTGGCCGCTCAAGGATGCCGAAGCCGAGTGGGGCTACGAAATGGCCAACTATGGTCTGGGTTCCAACAGTCGGGTGCGCGGCAAGCATGCGCGGGAATTGTTGGGGTGGGTGCCGAAGCGCACTTCGGTGGTGGAGTGGATTCGCGACGAGATGGTTTGAGTTCGCGTTAGACCGCGTCATCGTTCTTCGCGAGCAAGCCCGCTCCCACATTCGATCGCATTCCTTATGACGGAGCGCGATCAATTGTGGGAGCAGGCTTGCTCGCGAAGCTTTTTCAGCAGCCCATTAACTGGTCGGGCCGTCCTCGATTCCGTAACATCCGCACACTCTTTTTCGTCTCTCCCTGTGTGCGGTCCCCCCCATGAAAGCAAAACGTCTACGCGCCGATGTCCTGGCCGGGCTTACCACGTCCTTCGCCCTGTTGCCCGAGTGCATCGCTTTCGCCCTGGTGGCCCATCTCAATCCGCTGATGGGGCTCTATGGCGCGTTCATCATCTGCACCCTGACCGCGCTGTTCGGCGGGCGACCGGGCATGGTGTCCGGTGCGGCCGGCTCGATGGCCGTGGTGATCGTCGCGCTGGTGGTGCAACACGGCGTGCAGTACTTGCTGGCCACGGTTTTGCTGGGCGGGCTGATCATGATAGCGTTCGGGCTGCTCAAGCTCGGCAAGCTGGTGCGCATGGTGCCGCACCCGGTGATGCTCGGCTTCGTCAACGGCCTGGCGATCATCATTGCCCTGGCGCAACTGGAGCACTTCAAGGACGGTGAGGCCTGGTTGAGCGGCACGCCGCTGTACATGATGCTTGGCCTGGTCGCGGTGACCATGGCCGTTGTCTACGTACTGCCGCGCCTGACCCGCACCGTGCCGCCGGCGCTGGTAGCGATTCTCGGTGTGGGCCTGGCGGTGTATCTGCTTGGCTTGCCAACCCGCACCCTGGGCGACATGGCGCACATAGCCGGTGGCCTGCCGACGCTGGCGCTGCCGGACATTGCGTGGAATCTGGACACCCTGCGCATCATCGCGCCCTATGCGATCCTGATGGCGCTGGTCGGGTTGCTGGAAACCCTGTTGACCCTCAACCTCACCGACGAAATCACCGAGAGCCGTGGCTACCCGGATCGCGAGTGCGTGGCGCTGGGGGCGGCGAATGTGGTGTCCGGTGCATTCGGCGGCATGGGCGGTTGCGCCATGATCGGCCAGACCGTGATCAACCTCAGTTCCGGCGGCCGTGGGCGCTTGTCCGGGGTGGTGGCCGGGGTGTCGATCCTGCTGTTCATCCTGTTTCTGTCGCCGCTGATCGAGCGCATTCCATTGGCCGCGCTGGTCGGAGTGATGTTCGTGGTGTCGCAACAGACCTTCGCCTGGGCCTCGTTGCGGGTGCTGAACAAGGTGCCGCTCAACGACGTGCTGGTGATCATCGCGGTGACAGTGATTACCGTGTTCACCGACCTGGCCACCGCGGTGCTCTGCGGCATCATCATCGCGGCGCTGAACTTTGCCTGGCAGCAGGCCCGCCAGCTGTATGCCGACAGTCATCTGGAGAACGACGGCAGCAAGCTGTACCGGGTGCATGGCACGCTGTTCTTCGCCTCGACCACACCCTTTCTCAATCAGTTCGATCCGGCCAACGACCCGGCGCAAGTGACCCTGGATTGCCAGCACCTGAGCTTTGTCGACTACTCGGCCATCGCCGCGCTGGGCACCTTGCGCGAGCGCTACGCCAGGGCCGGCAAGCACTTGCGAGTGCTGCACTTGTCCGAGCGCTGCAAGAAATTGCTCAAGCGCGCCCGGATGCAGCACGACTGAGGTCAGTCATTCGATCTTTCCCACGCTGAGCGGGGAAAGATCGGTCTGTCGGAGATGAAAATTCATACAGCCGACTTTCATAATTCGCGACACGCCATGCCTCTGTGCGACACCCCTTACCTCTGCACGAAAATTACTTTCACCTCGTTTGAAAATCGCCTGCCGAAATGTTTTAAGAGTTTCACAAATATTTCGACGTGACCCTCTCGAGGAGTACCGCATGACCCTGTCCTTCGGCTATTGGCTGCTGGTGTATGCCGCCGTTGCCATCATCGCGCTGATCGTTCTGATCGCCCGTTACCGGCTCAATCCGTTCATTGTCATCACCCTGATTTCCCTTGGCCTGGCGCTGGTCGCCGGGATGCCTCCGTCCGGCGTGGTGGGGGCGTACGAGGCCGGTGTCGGCAAAACCCTGGGGCACATCGCACTGGTGGTGGCGCTGGGCACCATGCTCGGCAAGATGATGGCCGAGTCCGGCGGCGCCGAGCAGGTGGCGCGGACCTTGATCGACCGCTTTGGCGAGAAGAACGCGCATTGGGCGATGGTGACCATCGCGTTTCTGGTCGGGCTGCCACTGTTCTTTGAAGTCGGTTTCGTCTTGCTGGTGCCGATTGCCTTTACCGTGGCGCGGCGCGTGGGCGTGTCGATCCTGATGGTCGGCTTGCCGATGGTCGCCGGGCTCTCGGTGGTGCATGCGCTGGTGCCGCCACACCCGGCGGCGATGCTGGCGGTGCAGGTGTATCAGGCGTCGGTGGGGCAGACGTTGATGTACGCGATCCTGATCGGCATTCCGACCGCAATCATTGCCGGTCCCCTGTACGCCAAGTTCATCGTGCCGCGCATTCAGCTGCCGGCGGAAAACCCGCTGGAGCGCCAGTTCCTCGAGCGTGAACCGCGCGACAGCCTGCCGGGTTTCGGCATCACCATGGCGACCATCCTGTTGCCGGTGGTGCTGATGCTGATCGGCGGCTGGGCCAATATGATTTCCACGCCGGGCAGTGGTTTCAACCAGTTCCTGCTGTTCATCGGCAACTCGGTGATTGCGCTGTTGCTGGCCACCTTGCTGAGCTTCTGGACCCTCGGCCTGGCCCAGGGCTTCAACCGCGAATCGATCCTCAAGTTCACCAACGAATGCCTGGCGCCGACCGCGAGCATCACCCTGCTGGTGGGCGCCGGCGGTGGCCTGAACCGGATTCTGGTGGACGCCGGCGTCACCGATCAAATTGTCGGCCTGGCCCACGAATTTCATCTGTCGCCGCTGTTGATGGGCTGGCTGTTTGCTGCGCTGATGCGCATCGCCACCGGTTCTGCCACTGTGGCCATGACCACCGCTTCAGGCGTGGTCGCACCGGTGGCCATTGGTCTGGGTTATCCCCATCCGGAGCTGCTGGTGCTGGCGACGGGCGCCGGGTCGGTTATCTTTTCCCACGTTAACGACGGCGGTTTCTGGTTGATCAAGGAATACTTCAACATGACCGTTGCCCAAACCTTCAAGACCTGGACCGTGCTCGAGACGTTGATCTCGGTCATTGCCTTCGGACTGACCGTTGGCCTTTCCTACCTGATTTAGCCGGAGCCACTTGCATGGACATCCTCTACCAGATCCGCGCCCGCCAGGATTCCTTCAGCGCCGGTGAAGGACGCATCGCCCGCCTGATGCTCGACGACGTAGGCTTCGCCGCCTCCGCCAGCCTCGATGAACTGGCGCTGCGGGCAGAGGTCAGCAGCGCCACGCTGTCGCGTTTCGCCCGTACGGTCGGCTGCAAGGATCTGCGTGATTTGCGTTTGCAGCTGGCCCAGGCCAGCGGTGTCGGCAGCCGGTTTCTCGACCCGGCGGGCACCCCGGAGCAGTCGGCGTTCTACGGGCAAATCGTCGGTGACATCGAATCGACCTTGCGCCAGCACCTGGCGGCATTCGATGAGTCGCGTTTCGCCGATGCGGTAAAACTGCTGGGCAAGGCGCGGATGATCCACGCCTTCGGCATGGGCGGCTGCTCGACCCTGTGCAGCGATGAACTGCAAGTGCGCCTGGTGCGCCTGGGCTATCCGATCACGGCGTGCCACGATGCGGTGATGATGCGCGTCACCGCCGCCAGCCTCAGCGCCGAACAGGTGGTGATTGTCTGCTCGCTGACCGGGATCACCCCGGAACTGATTGAAACGGTGGAGCTGGCGCGCAACTACGGCGCGCGCATCCTGGCCATCACTCGCGGCGATTCGCCGCTGGCGCAACTGGCCGACATCGTCCTGCCGCTGCAAAGCGCCGAAACCTCGTTCATCTACAAACCCACGGCGGCGCGCTACGGCATGCTGCTGGCCATCGATGTGCTCGCCACCGAGCTGGCCCTGGCCAACCCTGAAGACAATCAAGAACGTCTGCGGCGGATCAAACTCGCCCTCGACGAATACCGCGGCGGCGACGATCACTTGCCGCTGGGAGACTGACATGCAGTACGACACGCTGATTCGCAACGCCCTGATCATCGACGGCAGCAACAGCCCCGGTTACCCCGCCGACGTGGCGATTCTGAACGGGCGCATCGAGCGTATCGGCGACTTGCGTGATGCCCGTGCCAACGAAGAAATCGACGCACAGGGCCATGTGCTGGCGCCGGGTTTCATCGACGTGCACACCCATGACGACACCGTGGTCATTCGCCAACCGCAGATGCTGCCCAAGCTCAGCCAGGGCGTGACCACGGTGATCGTCGGCAACTGCGGGATCAGTGCTTCACCGGTGAGTTTGCGCGGTGATCCGCCGGATCCGATGAACCTGCTCGGCACGGCCGCTGCATTCGTTTATCCGACCTTCCGCGACTATCGGGCGGCGGTCGAAGCGGCGAACACCACGCTGAACGTCGCCGCTTTGGTGGGTCATACCGCATTGCGCAGCAACCACCTCGACGATCTGTTGCGCACCGCCACAACCGAAGAAATCGCCGCGATGCGCGAGCAGCTGCACGAGAGCCTTGAGGCCGGTGCGCTGGGCCTGTCCACCGGGCTTGCCTATGCCAGCGCCTTCTCCGCATCGACCGATGAAGTGATGCAACTGACCGAAGAGTTGACCGCGTTCGGCGCGGTCTACACCACCCATTTGCGCAGTGAGTTCGAACCGGTGCTGGAGGCCATGGACGAGGCGTTCCGGATCGGTCGCCATGCGCAGAGCCCGGTGATCATTTCCCACCTCAAATGTGCCGGTGCCGGTAACTGGGGGCGCAGTCCACAGTTGCTGGCGTCCCTGGAAGACGCAGCGAAATCGCACCCCGTGGGCTGCGATTGCTATCCCTATGCCGCGAGTTCATCGACCCTGGACCTCAAGCAGGTGACCGATGCCCACCGCATCACCATCACCTGGTCGACGCCGCGCCCGGAGATGGGCGGCCGCGACCTGATGGACATCGCTGCCGAATGGAACCTGTCGTTGCTCGATGCCGCCCGCCAACTGCAACCGGCCGGTGCGGTGTACTACGGCATGGATGAGGCGGATGTGCGCCGGATCCTCGCGCATCCGCTGTCGATGGTCGGCTCCGACGGCTTACCGGAAGACCCGTTCCCACACCCACGCCTGTGGGGCGCATTCCCCAGGGTGCTCGGACATTTCAGCCGTGACGTAGGACTGTTCCCGCTGCACACCGCCGTGCACAAAATGACCGGGCTGTCGGCGGCACGCTTCGGTTTGAAGGAACGCGGTGAAGTTCGCGAAGGCCATTGGGCGGACCTGGTGTTGTTCGATCCGGCGACCATCCGGGATGTTGCCGACTTCAACGACCCGCAGCGGGCGGCAAAAGGCATCGAGGGTGTATGGGTCAACGGTGTGTTGAGTTATCGCGATGGCCAGGCCAACGGGCGCAGGGAAGGGCGGTTTTTGGCGCGGCAAGGGGATTTGCGTGACGGGTTTCATTGATTGGAGCGGGGCGAAATCGCTCCCCGTAGGAGCTGCCGAAGGCTGCGATCTTTTGATCTGCATCACATGGTGGCAATGTGCAATTAAAGAACCCCCCCACCCAGCCGAATTGCTGACATCAAGCCCGGCCATCATTGCGGTTCGGCGGTTACGTATTTTGTAGGAGCGAGCTTGCTCGCGATGGACAAAAGAGCGCCGCGTTTATCCAGTAGAGACGCGTCATCGTTAACGACCATCGCGAGCAAGCTCGCTCCCACAGGTTTTCAATGTCTGGAAGCAATCCGATGAGCTTCGGCAAAACCACTCCGGTCCTGCGTATTTTCGACGAAGCCAAGGCAGTGGATCGAGACGGATGAGCTGGAGCAGTTTCAACAGCAACTGTTGGCCAGGGAATACAGGTTTTCCCATCCACAGATTCAGGCCATGCCCTGGGGCAGCCAGGACATGACCATCGCCGACCCGTTCGGCAATCGGTTGGTGTTCACCAACGCGATCAGTCTCTGAACCTACAACCCCTGAGCCTTCAGCCTTCGTTCGGCACCCGGTGGGTTTGGCGAAACTCGCCGGGCGGCATCCCGCGCCGGCTTTTGAACGTGCGGTGAAACGAGCGGGGTTCGGTGAAGCCCAGGTATTGGGCGATGTCCTGGATCGGCAAGGCGCTGTTGAGCAGGTAATGCTCGGCCAGTTCCTGGCGCAGGTCATCGAGGATCTGCTGGTACGACGTACCGGCCTGATGCAGCTGGCGTTGCAGTGTGCGCACCGACACGGCGAGATGCTCGGCCACCTGCTCCTTGCGTGGCAGGCCCTCCTTGAGCAGCTGGCGCAGGATGCTTTTGACCCGCTGTTCCAGCGACGCGTCCTCCAGTGTGGCCATCAGTCCCTGGGCATGTTCTTCCAGGGTGCGCAGCAATTGCGCATCGGCCTGGCGCAAGGGCAACTGCAAATACGGCAACGGCACAATCAGCGCCGAATAAGGCTGGTCGAACAATACCGGACAGTCGAAGAACTGCTCGTACTGTGCCAGCGTCGTGTCGGCCGGGCAGGCATGTTCCAGCCAGACGGCGGCCGGCGACATTTGCGTGTCGGCGATCCAGCGCGCGTATTGCAGCCAGGAGCCGAGCACGTTTTCCACCAGGTGCCGGCGAATTCGCGGGCGTTGATGACGGCAGGTCCAGATCAGGTGCACGTCGCTGCCTTGCACCTCGGCGCGGCTGACGCCCATGTCTCCCACCAGCTTCTCGAACGGCATGATGCGGCTCATCGCATCGCCCAGTGTCGCGCAGTTCATGGTGATGTAACCCAGCACGCTCCAGGAGTTGGGCAACACAAAGCGCGCGGCGTTGAGACCGAACAACGGATCGCCCGAGTGTTCGCAGAAATAATCGAGCAGCCGTTCATGGGCTTCACCGGGCAACCGCAGGCTGTTGTCGCTCAACTGCTGTGCCTGCAACCCGGCAGCCGCCAACGCAGGCTCGATGGCCATGCCCAGTTGTTCGGCATGACGCAGGTACTTGAGCAGCGGCGGAACGGAAGTGAAGCCCAGGGATTGCATGATCGTATTCCTTTGATCAAGGCCCGCGTGCGCGGATGAATGCCCTGAAAGGTAATTTGAAACCACGGCTAAAGTAAATGGCTGACGCCTGCGCGACGTTTGACTCAATTGGCTACTCGAACTGGCCCGATGCGACCGTGACACTTTCCGGCGGCTGACTAGTATGGGGGCCTGAAATATCACTGATAAGAACCGCAAAAGGACACACGCATGCGACGCTGGAACGGCTGGGGAGATGCAACCACGGTGGTCGAACTGCCGGCCCAGGGCGCGAGTTTTCTCGCCCGGCGGGTGGGTGACGGTCGAGCGCTGCCGGATGCGACGCTTGAGACGGCATTGGCCCGCGTGCCCCCGTCGCGGTTGCAGCAACACTTCCTGTACAGCGTGGATGCCCATGATCGTTTGCTGCATGCTCGCGGCCAGAGCCTGCCGGACTGGCTGGCGTTGCGTGAGGGCGAGCTGGGCAATTATCCCGACGCCGTGGCCTATCCCACGAGCGCTGAACAGATTCGCCGTTTACTGCTGCTCGCCCATGAACAGGACCTGTGCCTGATTCCCTATGGCGGCGGCACCTCGGTGGCCGGTCACATCAACCCGCCGAGTTCCGCGCGGCCGGTGGTGACGGTTTCCCTGGCCCGCATGAGTCGCCTGCTGGACCTCGACGAACAGAGCCTGCTGGCCACTTTCGGCCCCGGCACCAGTGGCCCGCAGGTGGAAAGTCAGTTGCGCGCCCGTGGTTACACCCTGGGGCATTTCCCGCAGTCGTGGGAGCTGTCGACCCTGGGCGGTTGGGTCGCCAGCCGCTCCAGTGGCCAGCAGTCATTGCGCTATGGGCGAATCGAGCAATTGTTCGCCGGCGGGACCCTGGAAACCTTTGCCGGACCTTTGGACATTCCCTCCTTTCCGGCCTCGGCGGCCGGCCCCGATTTGCGCGAAGTGGTGTTGGGCTGTGAGGGCCGATTCGGGATCATTTCCGAGGTCAAGGTACGGGTCAGCGCACTGCCCGCCGATGAACGTTTCTACGGTGTGTTCCTGCCCGATTGGCCCAAGGCGCTGCAAGCCATCCGCCAGCTGGCCCAGGCGCGCGTGCCGCTGTCGATGCTGCGCCTGTCCAACGCGGTGGAAACCGAAACCCAGTTGGCGCTGGCCGGTCACCCGCAGCAGATCGCCTGGCTGGAAAAGTACCTGGCCCTGCGCGGCGCCGGCGAGGGCAAATGCCTGCTGACGTTCGGCGTGACCGGCAACCGTCGGCAAAATGCGCTGTCCCTGCGGCAGGCCCGGCAGCACCTCAAGGCGTTCGGCGGGGTGTTTACCGGCACCTTGCTCGGCAAGAAGTGGGCGCAGAACCGCTTCCGCTTTCCCTACCTGCGCGAGAACCTGTGGAACGCCGGTTACGTGGTCGATACCCTGGAAACGGCCACCGACTGGAGCAACGTCGATAACCTGCTCACTCTCATCGAGAGCAGCCTGCGTGACGCCCTGGCGGCGCAGGGCGAACGGGTCCATGTGTTCACCCACCTGTCCCACGTCTATGGCGAAGGATCGAGCATCTACACCACTTATGTGTTTCGCCCGGCGGCGGATTACCCCGCCACCCTGGCGCGCTGGCAGGCACTCAAGCAGGCGGCCAGCCAGACCATCGTCGACAACCACGGCACCATCAGTCACCAGCATGGCGTGGGCAAGGACCACGCGCCGTACCTGCTGCGTGAGAAGGGCGCGCTGGCGATGGACACCCTGCAGGCATTGAGTCGGCACTTCGATCCGGCCGGGCGACTGAACCCTGGCACGCTGTTGCAGGAGTGACGGCCATGAGCCTGGACTGGAACGCGGCGTGGCGTCAGCAGGTGCTGCCGACGCTGGCGGCTGAAACCTGGGACCTGATCGTCATCGGCGGCGGCATCAGCGGCGCCGGCATCCTGCGCGAAGCCGCGCGCCGAGGGTGGCGTTGCCTGCTGCTGGAGCAGCGCGATTTCGCCTGGGGCACCTCCAGCCGCTCTTCGAAAATGGTCCATGGCGGCTTGCGTTACATCGCCAAGGGCCAGTGGCGCCTGACCCGCGATTCGGTGCGTGAACGCCAGAGGCTGCTCGACGAAGCGCCGGGGCTGGTCGAGCCGATGAGTTTCATGATGCCGCATTACCGTGGCGGTTTTCCCGGACCGCGGGTGCTGGGTGGATTGCTGTCCATTTATGACGCGTTGGCCGGGCGGCGCAGCCATCGCTTTCATGACGCGCAGCAACTGCGGTATCTGGCCCCCGGGGTGAAGGACCATGACCTGCTGGGCGGCACCTGTTTTGTCGATGCGCTGACCGATGATGCCCGCCTGGTGATGCGCGTTCTGGGCGAGGCCCGGGCCGACGGCGCCGTGGTGCTCAACGGCGTGCGCGTGCAGCAATTGCTGCGTGAGGAGGGACGCGTTTGCGGGGTTCAGGTCGAAGACTGCGAGGGGGGCGGATCACTGACAGTGCGTTGTGGGGTGTTGGCCGTGGCCACCGGCGCGTGGGCCGAGCGTTTGCGCCTGCCCGATGCGCCTCGCCAGTTGCGCCCGTTGCGTGGCAGTCACCTGTTGTTGCCGGGCTGGCGCCTGCCCGTGGCGCAAGCCTTTACCTTCCTGCACGAGCGTGACCGTCGACCGGTGTTCGTTTTCCCCTGGGAGGGGGCCACGGTGGTCGGCACCACGGACCTCGATCATCGCGAGGATCTGGATCAAAGCGCGAGTATCAGCGCCGAGGAGCTCGACTATCTGCTGGCGGCTTGCACTCAACAATTCCCCGGCGCTGAAGTGGTCGCAGCCGATGTGCTGTCGACCTGGTCGGGTGTGCGTCCGGTGGTGGGCAGCGTGGCGGGTGAGCTCAAGCCGTCGAGTGAAACCCGTGAGCATGTGCTGTGGCAGGAGCCGGGTTGCGTGACCCTGGCCGGCGGCAAGCTGACCACCTTTCGCCCGCAGGCGATCGAAGTGCTCAGGGCCTGCGCGAGTATGCTCGAGCGGCCCTTCAATGATGACGCCGCGCCGGTGTTCGCCATCGTGCCGCCGCTGGCGATACCCGGACTCAGCGCCAGCCAGTGGCGGCGCCTGGCCGGGCGGCATGGTCGTGACCTGCCGAGGCTGGCGCAACTGATCGCCCGATTGGGCCATGAAACGGTAGGCAGCACGGACACCTTGTGGGCAGAACTGGCCGTTGCCTGCGAGGCGGAAATGGTTCTCCATCTCGATGACCTGCTGCTGCGCCGCACCCGCCTGGGCCTGCTGCTGCCGCGCGGCGGCGAGGATTGTTTCGCGGCCATTCGCCAACTCTGCCAGCCACGACTGGGCTGGGACGATGAGCGTTGGCAGCAGGAGATACAGCGATATCGGGCGTTGTGGCAACGCCATCACGGATTGCCGGATGCCACGCATTGATGCCCATTGAAGAGAGCTCCATGGATAACCACCCGAACAAGCGTTACCTGTTGGCCATCGACAATGGCACCCAGAGCGTGCGCGCGCTGCTCTTCGACCTGCAGGGCAATCTGCTGGGCAAAGGCAAGGTCGAGTTGCAGGCCTATTACTCGGCACAACCTGGGTGGGCCGAGCAAGACCCGGAATATTACTGGGAGAAACTGGGTGAAGCCTGCCAGCAGGTGTGGCAGCAAACGGGGATCGATCGCTCGCAGATTGCCGGCGTGTCCCTGACCACCCAACGCGGCACGGTGATCAACGTCGATGCCCAGGGCAAGCCTTTGCGCCCGGCCATTCTGTGGCTCGATCAGCGTCAGAGCGAAGTCGAAGGCGGTATCAAGGGACCGTGGGGCTGGTTGTTCAAACTGGTCGGCGCGCAAGCCACGGTGGACTACTTCCGCGCCCAGGCCGAGGCCAACTGGATCGCCCGCCACCAGCCTGAAGTGTGGGCGGCGACCGACAAGTTCCTGCTGCTCTCGGGGTTTCTCACCCATCGTCTTTGTGGGCGCTTTGTCGATTCCGTGGGGTGTTGCGTCGGTTACTTGCCCTTCGACTTCAAACGCCTGAAATGGGCCGCACCCACCGACTGGAAATGGCAGGCGCTGGCGGTGCGTCCCGAGCAACTGCCGAGCCTGCACAAGCCCGGTGAAACCCTCGGCTACATCAGCGCCGAGGCCAGCCGCCACACCGGCATTCCCGAGGGGCTGCCGCTGATTGCCGCAGGTGCCGACAAGGCCTGCGAAGTCGTGGGTTCCGGCGTCGTCGACGCCGACACCGTGTGCCTGTCCTACGGCACCACGGCGACGATCACCAGCACCCGCTCGCGCTACCTGGAAATCGTCCCGTTGATTCCGCCTTACCCCTCGGCGGTGCCGGATCAGTTCAACTGCGAGGTGATGATCTATCGCGGCTACTGGATGGTCAGCTGGTTCAAGAATGAGTTCGGCCTGCGGGAAATGCAGCAGGCCAAAGCCCAGGGCGTAGAGCCCGAGCAGCTCTTCGATGCGCTGGTCGAGGCTGTGCCGCCGGGCTCCATGGGGTTGATGCTGCAACCCTACTGGTCGCCCGGCATCCGCGAGCCGGGTGTGGAAGCCAAGGGCGCGATGATCGGCTTCGGCGACGTGCATACCCGCGCGCACATTTACCGGGCCATCCTCGAAGGCCTGGCGTATGCCTTGCGCCAGGGCATGGAGAAGATCGAGAAACGTTCGGGGGTCTGCGTCAGGCGCTTGCGCGTCGCCGGTGGCGGCTCCCAGAGTGATGCCGCGATGCAACTCACGGCGAACATTTTCGGCCTGCCGGCCGAGCGTCCGCATGTCTACGAAGCCTCCGGCCTGGGTGCGGCCATTTGCTGCGCGGTGGGGCTGGGGCTGTACGCGGATTTCCCCACGGCGATGGCCGCCATGACGCGGGTCGGTGCGGTCTTCATGCCGCAACCCGAGGCGCAGCAGGTCTATGAGCGACTGTACAAAGAGGTCTACCTGCGCATGTATCGACAGCTCAAGCCGTTGTACCAGAGCATCCGCAAAATCACCGGTTACCCCGCCTGAAAGAACACCGAAGATCCCCTGTGGGAGCGGGCTTGCTCGCGAAGGCGATGTGTCAGTGACATCAATGGCGACTGACACTCCGCCTTCGCGAGCAAGCCCGCTCCCACAGGGGGCGGTGGTGTGTTTTGCGCCGTGCATGTGGCGCTATCGGAGAACTTTTCTGGTGAGATTGGACAGTGTCAGGGGCAGGGTCGGTTGTTAGGCTCACCCTCACTGCACATCCAATAAGAACCAGGCAATGAAGCTGACACTCCTCCTGTTGCTGCTTTGTGGAACGGCGCCGATGGCATGGGGCTGGTCCAACCATACGGTGGGCAGCTACCTGGCGTTGCAGGACCTGTCGGCCTTGCGCGACGCACCGCAGGTCGAAGTCGAGCCTTTGGAACAGTTTCTCTCACAACAATACGAGGCGGTGAGCGCGTTGCTCGACGAGCAGGAGCGCTTCGCCCGCGAGCACTTCGCCCAGTACCCGCCGCGCCCCGACAGCCTGCGATTGCCAGCCGTGCCAGGGGACAATCTGCGCCACGACTTCCTCACCGCACTGCGCATCAATCCACAGATTCATCTGGCGATGGTCATCCAGCCGATGCCGGGCAAGGATCTGCCCGAGCGTGAACACCTCAAGGCCGAGCAGGTCATGGTCGAGCAAACCCTCTCGCCGTGGAATCGCCAGCGCTTCATTCGCGTGACCGACAACGAAAAAGTCGCGCCCTTGGCCGTGTTGGCCAGTGCCGCCGATGAGCCGGATTACGGCCACGACATCAACCTGTTCAGCGACAACCCCGGCGACGTCGGCGCGCTATACGGCTTCGGCCCACAGCCGTTCGGTGACGCGCGGTTTCAATACAGCTCCCAGGCACCGTTCCACATGGGGTTCTTCCATGAAAGCCCGGTGGTGTACGCCGCTGCCGGATTTCTCGAACGCAGTTGGCCCGACTGGCGCGCCTATCAATACATGGGATTGGCGCGGCTGGCCTTTGCCACCGGCCATCCATATTGGGGTTATCGCTTTCTCGGCTGGGGCCTGCACCACATTCAGGACCTGACCCAGCCTTATCACGCCAAGCCATTGCCCGGTGTCGACCTCGCCAGTCTGCTTCTGCTGGAAGGCAAGGCACTGGCCGGTTTCGCGGCCGACAAGCAGGCGTCCATCGAACGCGTTGCGACCCGGCACATGGAAGTGGAGAAGTATCAGTCGAGCTGGCTGCGTCGTTTGCTGCGCACGGGCCAGCCCCATCCGATGCTCGACGCCTATGCCGATTCCGCCCAGGACGCCCGTTACCCGCCGTACTCGGTGGACTACCTGCGCGAAGTGGTGAGTGCCGAGTCTGTCGACGCGTCCGCAGCGTTCGATGAAGCCATCGGCCAGTGGCTGGAAACAGCACCGATCAGCGGCGATTTCAGCCGCGGTAATCAACTGCAGCGCGAAGACTTCGACCACCCGGCACTGAACCGACAGCTGTTCAAACTGCTGGGACATTTCGGCGCGCACAGCCGGATTTATGCCGGTGCGGGATTGGCGCGCCAACCCTCGCAGTAACGCACACAACAACAATAAATCCAGGGAAAGAGGAAAAGATCATGAGCACTCGATTTCGCCTGTCTGGCGCGGCGCTTCCCGGTGTGGGCCTGGCAGGGCTGCTGCAACTGTGCGCGGTCGACGGCGTGCAGGCCGAGGAGTTCAGCGTGCTGGACAACCAGGTCACCGGTTCATTCGACAGTACCTTGTCTTATGGACGCTTGTGGCGGGTCCAGGGCCGGGACAAGAACAACGACGACGTCAACACCAACGACGGCAATCGCAACTTCGACACCGGGCTGGTTTCAGAGGTGTACAAGATCACCTCGGAGCTCGAGGCCAACTATCAGAACTACGGGATGTTCGTGCGCGGTACCGCGTTCTACGACACCCAACTGATGGACAAGCGCAACGATTACTACGACAACAACAACCCGTCGCAACCCAGTCAGAGTTTCCCGCAGGACGACCATTTCACCAGCCAGACCCGCGACATCGCCGGCAGCCGGGTGGAGTTGCTCGACGCCTACCTCTATGGCAATTGGGACGTGGCGCAGATGCCGGTCACCGCACGTGTCGGGCGCCAGGTGTTCAACTGGGGCGAGGGGATTTTCTACCGTGGCGGGATCAACACCACCAACCCGGTGGATGCGGCCAAGTACCGTTTGCCCGGGGCCGAAGTCAAGGAAGTGCTGGTCCCGGTGGAGGCGCTCAGCTTCAACATCGGCCTGACCGATAGCCTGACCCTGGAAAGCTTTTACCAGACCAACTGGAAGGAAACCCGCATCGACCCGGTCGGCACGTTCTACTCGCAGACGGACCTGTTCGCCGACGGCGGCAACACCGCCTACAACAACTTCAGCGGTACCGCGCTGGACACTCCGGTGCCAGGCTTCGGCAACGTGATCGATCTGTACAGCGCACTGGGCAACAACCCGCTGCTCAACCAGGCCCTGAGCACCACCGGCCTGTATGCCAACGGGGTCACCCCGACCTTTGGCAACACCGTCAAGGTGGCCACGGTCGGCAAGGATTTCAACGCGCGCAACGACGGCCAGTTCGGTTTCGCTTTTCGCTACATCGCAGAAGCACTCAACAGCACCGAGTTCGGGTTGTACATGGTCAACTACCACGCCAAGGAGCCGACCATTTCCGCCGATCTGGGCGGGTACCAGGGCATCGACATGAATGCCCTGACCAACCTGTTGGCCGGTGTCGCCGGCAGCCAGGCGGGGCAGTTGGCCAACGGCCTGGCGACCGTGGATGTGCTGGGCAATATTCAGGCGCACCGGCGCTACGCCGAAGACATCCGCATGTACGGCTTCAGTTTCAACACCACCCTGGGCCAGGCGTCGGTGTTCGGTGAAGTGGCGTATCGGCCGAATCTGCCCATCGGGGTCGCCGCCACCAACGATCTGATCGGCGACCTGGCCAACGGTGCCGCCGCAGCGGCGGGCGGCCAGACCATCAACATCGGCGGGCAGCAGGTCACGCTCGACAGCCAGATCAATAACGCCGAGCGGGTGGAAGCGTTCAACACGTCCCTGGGCACCATCTACAACTTTGGCCCGAGCCTGTCATTCGACTCGATGTTCGGCGTATTCGAGCTGGCGTCCGAGCACCTGCGCGGCAGCAGCCTGCAATACACCGCTTATGACGGCAGCAACCGTTACTACGCGGGCACCGGCAACTTTTCCTATGTGTCCGGCGGCGAGCGCGACGACCAGGTCAACCGCAACTCCTACAGCTACACCGCGATGCTCAACGGCACCTGGAACGACGTGTATGCCGGGGTCAACGTCTCGCCTTATGTCGTCTACAAGGATGACTTCGAGGGCAACAGCTATCAGGCGGGCAACGTGATCGAGGGCCGCAAGGCCTACACCCTGGGGATCAAGGCCAACTACCAGAACAGGCTGGAGGCCGAGCTGCAATACACCGAGTTCTATGGCGGCGGGCAGGACAACGGCCTGCGTGACCGCGACAACATCGGCTTCAACCTCAAGTACTTCCTTTGATTGCTACACGCAGACCCTGTGTGGGAGCGGGCTTGCTCGCGAAGAGGGCGGCACATCCCACACACCTGTCGCCTGACACACCGCTTTCGCGAGCAAGCCCGCTCCCACAGGTTTTTGTATTTCGGAGAACGATCATGTTTCACACTTCACGACTGACCAAGACCACCCTGGCACTGTTCCTGAGCCTTGCCGCCGGCAGCGCGCTGGCCGCGGTTACGCCCCAACTGGCCGAGCAACTGAAAACCACCCTGACCCCAATGGGCGCCGAGCGTGCCGGCAACGCCGCCGGGACCATTCCGGCCTGGACCGGCGGCATCACCCAGGCGCCGGCGGGCTACAAGCCAGGCCAGCATCACCTGGACCCCTATGCGGCGGACAAGCCGCTGTTCACCATCACCAAGGCCAACCTTGAACAGTACAAGGCCCACCTCAGTCCGGGTCAGGTCGCCCTGTTCAACAGCTACCCCGACACCTTCCAGATGCCGGTCTATCCCTCACGCCGCTCTGGCTCGGCGCCGCAGTGGCTGTATGACAACACCTTGAAGAATGCCACCGCGACCAAGCTGCTCGATGGCGGCACCGGATTTGCCGATGCCTATGGCGGTGTGCCGTTCCCGGTGCCCAAGGACGGGGTCGAGGTGCTGTGGAACCACATCACCCGTTATCGCGGCATCTATGTGGTCCGTCGTGCCTCCGAAGCGCCGGTGCAACGCAACGGCAGCTTCGCACTTGTGACCTCGCAGCAGGAGGGGCTCTTCAACTATTACCGCCCGGGCGGGCAATTCGCCGACCTGAAAAACATCCTGTTCTACTACCTGGCCTTCGTGAAGAGCCCGGCCCGCCTGGCGGGTGGTGCGGCCTTGGTTCACGAGACCCTGGACCAGCTCAAGGACCCGCGTCAGGCCTGGGTCTACGATGCGGGCCAACGCCGTGTGCGCCGGGCGCCGAACCTCGCCTATGACACCCCGATCGCCTCTTCCGACGGCCTGCGCACGGCGGACGATACCGACCTGTTCAACGGCTCGCCGGACCGCTACGACTGGAAGCTCAAGGGCAAGCAAGAGGTCTACATTCCCTACAACAACTACAAAGTCGGCAGCCCCGAAGTGAAGTACGCGCAGCTGCTCACACCGGGCCACCTCAATCCGCAATACACCCGTTATGAGCTGCACCGGGTCTGGGTGGTCGAAGGCACGCTCAAGCCGGGTGCGCGGCATATCTATTCCAAGCGTGTGCTGTTTCTGGACGAGGACAGTTGGGGCGCCGCCTTGGTCGATCAGTATGACGGGCGAGGGGAGTTGTGGCGGGTGTCGATGGCCTACCTGAAAAACTTCTACGACCTGCCCACCACCTGGAGTGCGCTGGACGTTTTCCATGACCTGCAGGCGCGTCGTTACTACGTGCAGAACCTGGATAACGAAGAGCAGGGCACCGTGGACTTCGCCCAACCGGTGCCGGAAGACGCGTACTTCATGCCGTCGGCATTGCGCCAGCGTGGGACGCGGTGATATTGGCCATTCGGAAGATTGCCGGGTTTTGGTTTGCCAGAATGTGCTAGACTGCAATCAATGATTTCATTGATTGCAGGAGGCGTCATGGCCAGCATCACAATTAGAAACCTTGATGAGAAACTCAAGGAGCAACTGCGCATCACAGCGGCTCATAACGGACATTCCATGGAAGAAGAGGCTCGCCTGATTCTGGGCAGGGCCTTGGCGACGGTTGATCGTGCCGGTGGACTTGGAAGCAGGATCCGCAATCGTTTCAGCACTCTGGGCGGAGTCGAGCTTGATCTGCCGGAGCGTTCAGAGAAAGCAACGGCGGTGGATTTTTCTGAATGATAGTGCTCGATACCAACGTTCTTTCAGAGTTTATGCGAGTCGAGCCTGAAAGCCGGGTGCTTGCCTGGGTTGATGCGCAGCCGGCGATGGATCTGGCAGTCAGTGCGGTAACGGTGGCGCAAATACTCCACGGCATCGCACGCCTGCCTTCGGGCAAGCGTAAACAAAAACTTGAAGCCCATGCCATGGCCATGTTCGAAGAGGACTTTGCCGGGCGCATTTTGCCGTTCGATGCTCATGCCGCGGTTGAGTACGCAACGCTGACGGCAGGTGCTGAGGCAAATGGGCGTGCGGTTTCAATGGCTGATGCGCAAATTGCCGCCATTTGCCGAAGCCATGGGGCGGCAATAGCCACCCGCAATGTTCGAGATTTCGGATTTTCCGGGATTGAAGTCATCAATCCTTGGGAGGCCTGAACATCTTCGCTGACAGGTAGATTGCCATCGCGGGCAAGCCACGCTCCCACAGGGTTTTGAGTCGTTCACAGATTCTGTGTTCGACACCTTACCTGTGGGAGCGGGCTTGCCCGCGAATGGGTCTTTCAATCACCGCAGGTATACGGTCAAACGCGGAAGTGGCTCACCATCTGCTGCAATTGACCACCCAACCGTGCCAGTTCAACGCTGGACTTGGCGGTCTCATCGCTCGCCGCAGCCGTCTGTTCCGACACATCGCGCACGTTGATGATGCTGCGGCTGATCTCCTCGGCCACGGCGCTTTGCTGTTCGGCAGCCGCGGCGATCTGCTGGTTCATCGACTGGATGTTGGACACCGTGCGGGTGATGCTCTCCAGTGACTCGCCGGCCTTGCGGGTCAGAGCCACGCTGCTGTCGGTGAGGACGCGGCTGTTGTTCATCACGGCGGACACTTGTTGCGTGCCGTTCTGCAGGCCGGCCACCAGGCCTTCGATTTCCTCGGTGGACTTCTGCGTGCGCTGGGCCAGGCCGCGGACCTCGTCGGCCACCACGGCAAAACCACGGCCGGCTTCACCGGCGCGGGCCGCTTCGATGGCGGCGTTGAGCGCCAGCAGGTTGGTCTGCTCGGCCACGGCCTTGATCACGTCCATGACGCTGCCGATCTTGTCGCTTTCCTGTTGCAGCACGCTCATGGCCTCGGTGGAACGCACCACTTCGCTGGCCAGGCGCTCGATCTGGGCGATGGCTTCGTTGACCACTTTGTCGCCTTCACGGGCTTCGCCGTCCGCCGCCGCAGCGGCTTGCGAAGCTTCTTCGGCGTTGCGCGCGACTTCCTGCACGGTGGCGGTCATCTCGTGCATGGCGGTCGCGACCTGATCGGTCTCGACTTTCTGGCTGTTGACCCCGGCGCTGGTCTGTTCGGTCACGGCCGACAGTTCCTCGGCGGCGCTGGCGATCTGGGTCACGCCGTCGCGGATGCCGCTGATCAAGTCGCGCAGGGTCACGCCCATGCGTGCGATGCCTTGTTGCAACACGCCGAGTTCGTCACGACGGGTGACCAGCACGTTCTGGGAGAGATCGCCGCTGGCGATGCGGTCGACCACCGCCAGGGTTTCGCGCAATGGACGGGTGATCTGGCGCGTGATGACCACGGCGGCAATGATGCCCACCAACAATGCCAGCAATGTGCTGATCAGTTGCAGCGTGCGTGCCTGGGCGCTTTCGGCGTCCCGGCGGTCGAGCTGGATCTGATACAGCTGATCGCTCTGGGACACGATGGCGGCGCCCTGTTCGGTCATTTCCTTGCGCGCCTGCACCGCGTCATTGCTGGCGGCCTTGTAGGCCTGCAAGGCACTGCGATAGTTGCCCAGCGCGGTTTCCAGCTGACGCAGGGCGTCTTGCTGGGTGTCAGCGAAATGCGCGTTCAGCGGTTTCAGGCTGGCGATGGCGGCGTCCAGTTGGCCGACCGCTTTTTGTTCGGTTTCGGTATTGGTGGTGGCGGTGTATCCACGTACTTCATAACGCGCCAACAGGAAGGCTTCCTTGGCCGTTGTAATGGCCTGGAACTGTTCGAAGCGCTGGTCGCTCAGCGGCATTTGCTGCACGCGGGTGTTGATGTCATTGATCAGCGAGTTGGCGGTTTCGGCGTTGACGCTCATGGCGTCGCGGGCGCTGTTGCCGGCGCGATAAGCGTTGCGCATTTTGCTTAGGGACGTCCTGTAGGCGTCGATCACGGTGCCCTGCTCCCGGAGCAGCTTGAGGTTTTCCGGGCTCTTGAACTTCGCCAGCAGGGCCTGTTGCTGGGCCGAGAAGGCATCGAGGGTGGTCTGCACGCCCTGCGCGGCGGTTTCGTCGCCGTTGGTCAGCATGTATTGCAGGCGAACCACGCGCAGCTTGGTCAGGCCGGCGTTGAGCTGGGTGATGTCGCTCATCCAGTTGCTGCGGTCGATCAACCCGCCCAGGCTGCTCCAGCCGGTCAGGGCGAGGACGCAGGTCAGTGCCAGCACGAGGCCAAATCCAAGGCCCAGTTTCAGGTTCACGCTGATGTTGCCGAACCAGCTATTCATCAAATTCCTCCAGGAACGTAGTGCTTCTTTTTCGTCGGTTGGCTGGAAGATTGTTTTTTTTGGGGGCCGCCAAGCTGTGTAAGCAGGCTGTATCGGCAGCAATGGCGGGAGCTGAAAGGATTTTTCCAAATGGATTCTGTAACAAGATTTTTACAGTGCTTTTAAGCTTTTTTTCACATGTGTTTCACCTGCCACCGACGCACGCTTCTTTAACCTCCCGGGATCTAATGAGGTGGTGCGTGCCGGCGAGGCGGCTTGATGTGGAATTGAGACTGAGTCTTTTCGGGATAAAACGCTCGATCGATCTGAAGCGCTTCGCCCGCTATCGTAACGCTGCGGTGGTGTTGGCCTCGGCGCTGCTGGTGATTCCGTTGACCTTTTTTTTGCTGCGTCCCGCCACTGCACCGGACCTGGCTCACGGCAATGTGGCCGGTGCACAGGCTTTGATGACGGGATGGGCCAAGGGCGACGTGATCGTGCTGGTGCGCCACGTCGAGCGTTGCGATCACTCCTCGGCGCCTTGCCTGGTTGGCAATGACGGCATTACCGAGCGCTCTCGCAGCATTGCCGAGAGCCTCGGGGCGCAGTTCAAACACCTTGGCCTGGGCAAGGCCGATATCTACCACAGCCCGATCCTGCGTACGGCTCAGACGGCCAACTTCATGTTCAACAAGGTTGGCACGGGAGAGGACTGGCTGATCAGTTGCAAGGGCACCATGCTGCGTGACGCGCTTGCGCATAAAGTGGCCGGGCGTAACCTGGTTCTGGTGACCCACAGCGAGTGCATGGAGCAACTGGAAAAAGAGCTCGCGTTACCGCCTTCGACCCTGGGTTATGGCGCTTCACTGTTTATTTCCGCCGAAACCCCACAGACTCCGCACATGCTTGGCTTTATCGAAGCTTCCGACTGGAGCTCGGTGAGCACTCATTGAGCTTTTCTTTCCTCTTTCTGAATCAGGATTCACAATGCTGACCGCCTCTCGCTACCGCTTTTATTGGGTGAATTTCGGTATTCCGCTGGCCTGCGCGGTCGTGGTGTTCCTGATGTTCGACATGACCAGCATCGACATCGCCTTCAACAATTACTTTTTTGATCCGGTGACGCAGACATACCCGTTGGACCAGGTCCACCTGTTCGAGAAAATTACCCACAAATGGGCGCGGATCATCCCGAACTGGACTGGCGAAATTGCGATTATCGGTGCCTTGCTGTCGTTTCTCTGGCCGCGCCTGAAGGCTGAAAAACATTCGAAAATCATCGCCTTCCTGGAAAAAATCAAAGTCGCACCGGTGCTGC
Source organism: Pseudomonas sp. GM33 (assembly GCF_000282295.1). Classification (NCBI taxonomy): domain Bacteria; kingdom Pseudomonadati; phylum Pseudomonadota; class Gammaproteobacteria; order Pseudomonadales; family Pseudomonadaceae; genus Pseudomonas; species Pseudomonas sp. GM33. The sequence goes on along the minus strand of NZ_AKJO01000070.1, from coordinate 108,455 downwards.
GCTTTGCCACCCGCCACCGTCGCGATTTTCTCTACGTCGTGTTCGCGTTCTCCATCAGCACCGGGGTGATTCACTACCTCAAGGGCCACACCAGCGTGTATTGCCCGATCGAGACCACCCTGTACGGCGGCAAAATGCAGCACGTCGAGTGGTACGAGAATTTCGACCTGCTGAAAGTCGCCGGTGAAGGGCGCTGCTGGCCGGGCGGACATGCCTCGGGCGGTTTCACCATGCTGGCGTTGTACTTCGTGGCTCGCCGTTATCGCTGGCGCTATTCGAAAGCGATCATGTACGGCTCGCTGACCCTCGGTTTCATCTACGGCACAACGCGGGTGCTGCAAGGCTGGCACTACATGTCCCACACCTTCTGGGCCGGGATCTTCGTGTGGCTGGCGTGTTTGCTGACGGCGCTGGCGTTTTACGGGCGAGCGAGGCTGGAACAGCCGGTGCTCTCCAAAGCGCAACAATCGGTGCCGGTGGCTCAGAGTCAGCCAGTGAATTGAGTGGGCGTAGCCCGGGGGAATTGTAGGAGCCAGCCTGCTGGCGATGGACTCAAGAGCGCCGTGTTCATCCAGCTCACACGCGTTATCGTTAACGCCCATCGCCTGCAAGAGTCGAAAAACCAGTGAAAGCCCAAAAAAAAAAGCCCGCGGGAGGGCGGGCAAACCGTAGTTTCTTGAATGAGCGAGCGAAATGTACAGGCTGGCGCGAGAGGGTGGGGTGAAGAAAAATTCATCTCGATCAAAGCCCCGCACCAGAGCCTGCGACACCGCTACGGCAAATGATCCGCGGCAAAGTCGGCTTCCGACCGTGCACGTAAACGGCCCTTGCGGCAAGCTTGCTGGAAGCGCTCGAAATCGCGCTCGTTCTGCTCGGTATAGCCCTGGGCGTATTTATAAAGCGCATCGGCCAATGCCTCGCTCTTGCCGATGTAGCCGCTGATCACCGCCGCCTGCCCGGAAGACTTGGCATGGGCGCGAGCCAGGGCTCGGCCGCAAAGCCGGCCATAGGCCGCGAAGGCATCGCCATCGAAAGTCTCGAGTTCGGCGGAGATTTTCATATCGCGCAATTGCCGCACATAGAAATGCCGCCCGCTGGGACCGGTGGTCCAGCCGAGGAACAGGTCGCTGGCCGATTGCATCAAGCGTTGACCCTCGACCACCCGCTGCCCTTCATGCCGCACCCGCGACCTGGCCTTCACGTAGCCAGCGAGCACCGAACGCCGCGCTTCCTTGAATTGCAGGAACAACGGGAACTGCTGATCGTCGGTCAGCAGCGCCACCAGGCAACGGGTGCCGACACTGCCGACGCCCACCACCTTGAACGCCATGTCCTGCACATGAAAACGCGACAGCAGATCACGGCGGTCCGCTTGCAGGGTGCCGCGATAGTCACGCATGAAAGTGTCGTAGAGCGGGCGCCAGTCCGAGAGGCGCAACCAGTCATCATCGGCGTCCAGCAATGTGGTGTTCTTGTGCAGGTGGAAAATTTCCGGCAGGTCATCGCGAATGATCAGACGCCCATGGGCGTCGCGTTCGCTGATTTTTGGCAGCAGTTCGGCATGGGTGCGACGCTCGGCTTTTTCGATGGCGCGTTCCACGTGCTCCAGAGTGCTTTTGTTGGCCTGCGCCAGCAGGTCGTCATAGCTGATGGATTCGTACCAGGTTTCCAGCGAACTTTGTTCGGCGCATTCGAGCATGGTTTTCTGATAGGCACTCACCACCTCATGGCAGATGCTTTCTTCAACCGATTCGCCATGGCGCAAGTCGCGGGCGGCCACCAGAAAACTCGCCACCAGGCGTTTCAAGTCCCACTCCCACGGCCCGGGATGGGCTTCGTCGAAGTCGTTGACGCTGAACAGCAGGTTGCGTTCAGGCGTTGCGAAACCGCCGAAGTTCATCAGGTGGCTATCACCACATATCGGCGACACCAGCCCCATGTTCGAAGTGCCCGCCAAGTCGTGGGCCTGCAGCAGCGCATTGCCGCGATAGAAGGTGAACGGCGACACCAGCATGCGCCCGTAGCGCAACTCCACCAGCGATTTGACGCGTCCTTCACTCGACGCCTTGATCAGCGCTATCGGGTCGCGGTCGACATTGCCCAAGGCTGCTTGCGAACGGCGCGAGCACTTCTTGCGCGCATCCTTGCCTTGCTTCAAACGGTCGGTGAGGGTCGTCATGGGGGCCTATTCGACGGGTGTTTTAGGGCGTTTGCGAATGGAGTGTAGAAGGGCTTTGCGGGTTCATGCGAAGTGTTTGCCCGGCGACTGACCTGTCTGTCTGGTATCGGCATGTATCGATCCATCTCAAGCCTCTGCTTCGTCGAGTGGCGCGATCTTGTCTAGTGCCCGGTTCACCAGCAATTGCGCCAGCACGGCCAACTGCTGGATTGCCAGGGCGATGTTGCGACGCGAACTCTCAAGCTCGCAGGCAAGGTCGGTGCTCATGACGTTGAGCGAGGCGAGGGTTTCGCTGGCGTGGGTGAGCAGGGATGGCGTGTCGATGTCGGGGCGGATGGTGAAGACGTGGCTGACGGGGTCGAGGTGATTGGGGTTGCGCAGGCGGGCGCTGATGGCGGGTTCGGTGGTGTTGGAGAGGTTGGATAAGTCGGGTGATTCGGTTGTTGTATCAGGTGAAGAGTCTTGCAGGGTGGGGCTGTGTCTTTTCATGATTGAGATCCTGGTTTGTTTATAGGAGCTGCCCCGTTTTTCAGCCTGTCAAAGCCGGTCGCTGATTTTCAGCGACCCAGAAAGGCTATCGTCGAGAAGTAGGCCCCGCCAGTTCATGAATGGCGATGCGTTTTGCGGGAAATGTCCTAGGACGCGGTGAAGTCACAGGTCGCTCGATTTCACCGTGTGCTTGAAATGATGCTCCCAAAGCCTCACCCCCAACCCTCCCGTCCGGTCCAGCGACGACCCCACCGTCAAATCCGTAATCAAGGTCGGCTGCAAGCCCGCATCAAACAGCGCAAACCCCGCCGCCAGGCAGCAGGTTTCGGTCTGCAGGCCGCACACCAGCACGCGCTCGACGTTCAGGCTTTTCAGGTAGTCGATGGTTTGCGGCGTGGGGGCGTAGCCGTGTTTGATGAAAATGCGGTCTGCGGGGATCAGGCTGTCATCGTCCGGCGCGGGGTGCCAGCCAAGCTGTTTTTCGAAAGGGGTTATGAACTCGTCGTGACGCTCGACCGTGGCGACACTGGGCAGGGTGCCGATGAGTGCCTGGATACCTTCGACCAGCCACTGTGGTGGGGCGAAGCCGGGTTGTACGTCGATGATCAGGAGGGCTTGGCGCATGGGCTTCTCCGGGAGAGAGGGTGGTGACGCGGGGACCTGCGGTTGGAAAACATCCGGGCGGTTTCGCTGGCCTCTTCGCGGGCAAGCCCGCTCCCACAGGGTGCGGTGTGAGGCATGAATTATCAAACCCCAGATGCAATAAGGCCCGCACTGGGCGGGCCTTGTCAGCTTTGATTGTGGGGCCGGGTCAATGGGTTACCACAATGCGATGTCATAAGTCAGGTACAGGCGATAGTTATCTCGATCACTGGCGTAGGTAGAACGATAAGTGGCTTTTCGCACTTCGATGCCTATGCCTTGGAACGCGCTGCTCTGTATGACATATCGCAGATTGGTGTCGGATTCCCACTCCCGGGCTTCGCGTCCTTTGTAGTCCCCGTTCTCGCCCTTGTAGTAACGGGTCATCAGGCTCAGGCCAGGCACAAACGCAGCGAAGTCATAGTCGTAGCGCAGCATCCAGGTCCGCTCACCGGCCTGGATGAACTTTCCGACGCCGGCATTGGAGAACGAATAGACCGTCGACACGCTGGTGTAGGGCAATGCCGTATCGCCGCTGACTTTCTGATAACCCAGGCCAAGTGCATGGCCGCCGAGGCGATAGGTGAAAAGACCGCTGAACATATCGGCATCCACCGCACCATTGCGTGCCTCACCGGCATCGCCACTGATGAAGTAGCGCAAATCGCTGGTCAGGCTGCCACTGCCTATCGGTTGTTTATGCACCAGACCGAAAAACTGCTGCCGGTAGAACTCACGCATCTCCCCGTAATACCAGGTGCCGCTGAGGGTGGGCGTGAACTTGTAGGTGGCGCCGGCAAAATCAAAGTCAGTGCCTTTGCTGCCGGTGTAGCCCTGTGGATAGATATCGACGCTGTCGGTGGAATTGCGCTGCTTGAACTTGTCCAGATGACCGCTGTGCAAGTACAGATCGCGGATGCCGCTGTATTCGATTTGCGTACCGCGAAAGGTTTGCGGCAACAGGCGCCCATCGTTGTAGACCAGCACCGGAATCCTCGGCATCAGGTTACCGGTCTTGATCACGGCCTCGCCGATTCGCATTTTTGCAGTGATACCCAGGCTGGAAAAACCATCCGCTGCATGGCCATCGTCGTGCACCGGCAGCAAACCGGTGCCCGCATGGGTCGGGCTGGAGTCGAGCTTCAGGCCGGCCAGGCCCAGCGCATCCAGACCGAACCCCACCGTACCCTCGGTGTAGCCCGATTGCAGGTTGAGCAAGAAACCCTGCGCCCACTCTTTGCGGTCCTCGCCACCGTCGCGATAACCATCGTTGAAGTAGTAATTGCGCAAGGTCAGTTTGCCTTGGGAATCCTCGAAAAATCCTTGGGCCATCAGCGCTGGCGACAGACCCGCCAGCAATCCTGCGGACACAATGCCGCCTCTCGTGAACAGTCCACGCATGGTGTTTTCCTCAGCCCCGCATTATCGGTTTTATGGGCAGTCGCAAAGGTCCCGGAATCGGGATGGGTCTCGATTTTGTTGGCCTGCGAAGCTGGACTCAGCGGCGCATTGCGGCGGACACTAACGGCTCGACAGCGCGTCCACAACGTTATGCGAGAAGCGCATCAGGCTATGCGAAAGCTGGTTTTTCGCGGGCGGGCACCGTTGCAAAACCAGGGGAATCGGCAGCGTGAATATCAAGCAACTCGAGGCTTTCAAAGCCATCATGGCCACCGGTTCGACCATCGGTGCCGCCACTCGCATGGGGCTATCCCAATCGGCCGTCAGCCGCTTGCTCACGCAGCTGGAAGAAGCATTGGGCTTCGCCTTGTTCCTGCGTAAAAAGGGCCGTTTGATGGCCACGCCGGAAGCCGAAGAGCTGCTCGCCGAGGTCACCGGGCTGGTGGATGGCATGCAGCGCATTCAACGTATGGCCGATGAGCTGCGCATCGGTCGCTCGCACAAGAGCCTGCTCAAGGTGGGCGTGCCGACCAGCATGACCCAGGAGCTGCTGCCGAAAATCGTTGCCGAATTTCTCAAGAGTCACGACGACATCGTCGTCGAGTTGCTCACTGGCTCCTACGACACCATCGAGCGCGCCGTGCTCGACCGGTCTGCCGATCTCGGCTTCGTGCGTTTGCCTACTGAACTGTCCGACTTCGACATTGAACCGGTACTGGAAACCGAAGGTGTCTGCGTCATGCCCGCGGATCATCCGTTGACCCGCCATGCAGTGATCGACGTGCAGCATCTGCGCAATGTGCCGCTGGTGTTGCTGGGCCGGCAACGGGCCTTGCGCGCCGAGCTCAATCAGGTGTTTCGCGCCGTCAACCTGACCCCGCAAGTGCGCATCGAAGTGCATTCGGTCGGCGCCGCCTGCAGCTTTGTCGCCGAGGGCCTGGGGGTGTCGATCGTCAATGGATTGCTGGCCAGTCACTTCACTCATTTGCCGGTTGTCACCCGACCTTTTCGCCCGGCACTGCGCTACGAATTCGGTCTGGCATTCCGTCGGGATGAGCAGCGTCCACCGATGGTGAGTGCCTTTGCCGCCCATCTCAAACAACGTCTGAACGAGTCGATGAAGACCGTCCACGCATCACAAAACGCATAGCCCGACCCGCTCCACGCATAACGTTGTAGCCCCTTGGCGTTTGCCCTAGTGTCTGCCCCATCGAAACATTGACACTCAAAATAAAAACACCAAAGGGCTCACCGCCATGTCCCAGATCGACCTCGCACAACCGGGTGCCGCCGAAAGTCAGACGCAACCCGTCAAGCCGACTGTACGCAAAACCATTAACCCGGCCATCATCCTGCTGAGCATCGTGTTGCTCGCGGTCGGGTTCACGTATGCGGTCAACTCCGGCAGCTTCCAGCGTCAGAACGGGCTGGTGGTACCGGGCTCTTATCAAGTCCTGGAAAAGAGTCATTCCCTCACTCATCTGTTGGCTGTCGAACCTCGCGCAGCCAAGGATGCGGTGGCCCGCCCGGTGTCGCTGATCGAAGGGTTCATGGCGATCCCGCAGGGCATCGAAAAACGAGCCGGACTGATTTTCATGGTGCTGTTCATCGGCGGCATGTTCGGCGTGCTGAACAAGGCCGGGGTGATCGACGCCGGGCTCGAACGCCTGCTCGGCATGACGCGCGGCAACATCTACGTGCTGGTGCCGATGCTGATGCTGGTGTTCTCCGCCGGCAGCACCTTCATGGGGTTGGCCAAGGAATTCATCCTGATCGTGCCGCTGATGGTCGCGATGGCCAATCGACTGGGGCTGTCGAACCTGATCGGTCTGGCCATCGTCTGTATTTCAGTGAAGATCGGTTATCTGGCATCGATCACCAATCCGGTCGCGCTGTCCGTGGCGCAACCTATGGTCGGGCTGCCGATTTTCAGCGGCATGAGCATGCGCATTGCCGCTTACGCATTGTTCCTCGCCGTTGGCATTGTCTTCGTGCTGTGGAGCATTCGTCGCCACGGCTATGACGCCAGCGCGGTCATTACCTTCGAAAGCCAACCGCTGCCGTTGCGCCATTTGCTCAACCTGCTGGTGCTGGCCTTCGGCGTGGGCTTCATGGTGTTTGCGTCAAACCGCTGGGGCTGGAAGTACCACGAACTGTCGGCGTTCTATCTGCTGCTGAGCGTGATCTTCGCAGCGATCCACGGCATGGGTGCGAGCATCGCCGCCAGTGCTTTTGTCGACGGCATGAAAAAAGTCCTGATCGCCGGTGTGTTGATCGGTCTGGCGACTGCGGTGGAAATCATCCTCAGCACCGGTCAGGTGCTCGACACCATCGTCAACGGCCTGGCCAGCGTAGTCAGCGATCATGGCCCGGTGGTTTCGGCCTACGCGATGTTCTTCTCGCAGCTAGGCCTGGATGTGCTGATCCCGTCCACCTCCGGTCAGGCGGCCGTGACCATGCCGATCTTCGGCCCACTCGGCCAACTCTCCGGTGTCAGCCCGCAAACCACGGTGTATGCGTTTTTGCTCGGCAATGGCCTGACCAACATGATCACCCCGACCTCCAGCGGTCTGCTGGTGCTACTCGCCACCGCACAAGTCGGCTGGGGTCAGTGGGCGCGCTACATCTTGCCGTTGTTCCTGATCTATACCGTGCTGGCGATGGTGTTGCTGGCGGTCGCAGTGACCACCGGTTACTGAGTTCCAAGGCGTCCACCCGCAAGGGGACGGGCGCCGGTTTCCACAAGGTTCTGATATGACTTCGCTGAACGAACAGGCATTGCCCGCCATGCGCTTGCTGCGTGACCAGATGATCCGTCTGCGTGATGGCATCCACCTCGCGACCGATATTTACCTGCCAACCGATAGCGCAGGCCCGTGGCCGGTGGTGATCGAGCGCACGCCCTACAACAAGAGCAGCCCCTCGCGCTCGGAAAAACAACTCGACGCCCAGCACATTTCCCGCAGGGCCATGGCCGAGCGTTTCACTGCGCAAGGCTTCGTGGCGATCTTTCAGGATTGTCGCGGGCGCTACGCCTCCGAAGGCGTATTCACCAAATACACCTCGGAAGGCGAAGACGGTTTTGACACCCTCGCCTGGATCGTCGAGCAACCCTGGTGCAACGGGCGAATCGGCAGCATGGGGTTGTCCTATGCGGCCCATACGCAATTGGCGATGGCCTGCCTGCATCCACCGGGACTGCAAAGCATGGTGCTCGACTCCGGCGGCTTTGCGAACGCGTTCCAGTGCGGCATTCGCCAGGGTGGCGCGTTCGAATTGAAACAGGCGACGTGGGCCTGGCGGCAGGCCAAGGAAAGTCCCGCCGCGATCGCCAACCCAAAGATCCGCGAAGCCCTCGAGCAAGAAGACATACACCAGTGGTTCGCCCGCATGCCGTGGCAGGCCGGACACTCGCCGATTCGCCATGTGCCGGAGTACGAAGCCTATCTACTGGAACAATGGGCGCAGGGTACTTTCAGCGACTACTGGCGCAAGCCCGGCATCTATGCCGAAGGACACTACGACAACCTGCCGGATATTCCGGTGCTGTTCATGTCCAGTTGGTATGACGCGTATGTCAGCTCGACGCTGGCCAACTACCGTGCCTTCAGCCGCCACAACCGCAGCGCCCAGCATTTGATCATGGGACCGTGGCTGCACGGCGATCGCAACATCAGTCACAGCGGCGATGTCGAGTTCGGTGTGGCGGCCAACTTCGATGGCAACGTGGCGCGCACCTGGCTGGATTGTCGACTGGACTGGTTTGCACGCTCGCTCAAGGACCAGACCGGCGAGGCTGCGGCCACGGCGCCGGTCCAGGTGTTTCTGATGGGCGGGGGCGATGGTTCGAAAGATCAGCACGGCCGACTGCAACATGGCGGACGCTGGTTGAAGAGCTCGCAGTGGCCGCTTCCGGGTAGTCGGTCCCTGAGCCTGTACCTGAACGATCAGCGCCAATTGAGCACGGAACCGCCTTCAGCATGTGAGTCGAGTCTGAGCTATCGCGCCGATCCCGATCATCCGGTGCCGACCATCGGCGGCGCACTGACCTCCGGTGCTCCGGTATTCGTCGGCGGCGCATTCGATCAACGTGAGCGAGCGGATTTTTTCGGCACACAGGGTAATGACCAGCCATTGGCCGACCGTGCCGATGTGCTGAGTTTCCAGACCCTGCCATTGACCGAAGACATGATCGTCGCTGGCCCGCTAAGCATTGAACTGTGGGTGGAAAGCGACGGCCTCGATACCGACTTCACCGCCAAACTGGTGGACGTTTATCCGGATGGCTATGCGATGAACATCACCGACGGAATCGTGCGCTGCCGTTACCGCGACTCGTGGGAGAAACCGCAGCTACTGACTCCGGGGCAACGGGTAAAAGTCGTGATCGAGCCGTTTGCCACCTGCAACCTGTTCAAACGCGGGCACCGCGTGCGCCTGGACATTGCCAGCAGCAATTTCCCGCACTTCGACGTCAATCCCAACAGTGGTGAGGCCGAGGGGCAGGCCTTGTACAAGCGCATCGCGACCAACACGGTTCATATGTGCGCAGACTTCGCCTCACGCCTGGTGCTGACTACTTTTGAACCCGAAGCGCTGGCGGATCTGGATTGTCAGGCTATCGATTCGGATTGATGCAGGGCGGCCGGTGTTGCTGTTTATCACCCGGGGCCGAGAAAAAAAGGTTCTTCACGCATTTCCGGGAAATTGTAGGAGCAGTCGGTCGACGCTCGATTGCTGGCGATGGACTCAAGTGCGCCGCGCTTATCCAGTTCACACGCGTTATCGTTAACGACCATCGCTGGCAATCAGGCTGTCATCGTCCGGCGCGGGGTGCCAGCCAAGCTGTTTTTCGAAGGGGGTTATGGACTCGTCGTGACGCTCGACCGTGGCGACACTGGGCAGGGTGCCGAGGAGTGCCTGGATACCTTCGACCAGCCACTGTGGTGGGGCGAAGCCGGGTTGTACGTCGATGATCAGGAGGGCTTGGCGCATGGGCTTCTCCGAGGGAATGGCAGTGATAGGGGGGGATAGTGGATGCAAAATATTGTGGATGGTCTCGCTGGCCGCCTCCTGCACTTAGCGGCCTTGCGTGAACGTCTATGTAACCCTCTCGTCAGATTTCACCTGCCACAAAGTGCTTTTGTGAGTTGGGAGCGTACGATGCAATACAGGTTCTCGCTGAATTCCCGCTTGAGTGAACGAAGCGACTGAGCGGAATGGAGTTGGAGAAACATCATGATTCCCAAGCACTATTTGAAAGCCCTGGCGACGCTACTCATCGCCGCTGGCGTGCAGTGGGTGATGCTACCTGTCTACGCGACCGAGCAGGGTGAACAACGGCGTGAAGCTCGCGATACCAGGCAGGAAGGGCGCTCCACTGCTCGGCAAACCAAGGATGCCTGCAGAAAGGGCAGTGACAAGAGTAACGTGGAATGTCGTCAGGACAAGCGCAGCACCAAGCAGGATACTCGTCGCACAGCCCGGGACATCAAGTACTGATCGTTGGCGTGGGTCCTGTTTCAGACTGTTGTAGGACCTGCGATACAGCCAGAAACAACAAAGCCCACACAGGGTGGGCTTCGTTGGTGTCTCAATTGGTGGAGCCGGGGGGATTTGAACCCCCGTCCGCCAGTACTCCGCTGTCGGTACTACATGCGTAGCCGTGTCTATTAAGTTAACCCTCAGCGACCCGACGGGCAGGGTGCTTTGGGCGAGTTGTGTAAGTTTTAGCCGCTTCGTCCACAACGTACTGCACGGCGATTCTGTTCTATATGACAATCACTTTGGGTTTACAGACATCCCCTGATGATTGCTGGACCCGAAGGTACCAGGAGGGAAGGGCTAAGGCTGCTTACGCAGCGAGAGCGTATTCCCCGTAGGTTTCGTCATTGGCAACTATAGGAAGTTGCAACAGTGGATTTACGAGTTCTGTTACCAACTCGGCATGCACCTAAAGTTTCGCAACCGGCGTCGAATCCTAAACGGCCCCGAGCCTGGTGCTCTGTGAATCAAGTGAGCAACAAGCCTGCACAGTGTACGTCAACACGACTCAGAAGGCCAACCCGAAGGTAGGCCACCACACATCATGGGTTTGGCTGGTTGCTCTGTTTGTCAGCGAGTGCCAATGCCTGGGTGGCTTCGGTGACGCATTTTGTGTCGTCTCCGGAGGCTTGTGAGGCTTCGGCGCTGGACATCAGTCTCTTGATCTCCATGGCGGTGCTTCCGGAGGTCGCCGGCAGCGCGTTCACTTTGCCTTTGAGCTCTTGCAGCTTGCTCGTACACAGGTTGTTGTCCGCAGCAAATGCAGGAGAGGCCAGCATTGCAGCGGAAATGAACAGACCAGCGAGTGTGGTGCGCTTCATGGGTATCACCTTGAACGGATGGGGCCTACCTCAAAGACTACGATTCAACACAAGAATTCGGTTTTTTCAGACAGCGTGCCAAGCTTTTCCCTCGATGCGGGCGGTTACACATTCCCAGACCCCGGATGCAAAAAAACCCGCCGTTGGCGGGTTTTGTTTTGCTTCGTATCGGATTACTTCCCGCCTTTTTTCGCGTCGGTGAGGGCCTTGATGACGTCGTTGGTCTCGGCGATGCAATCATCAGTGCCCTGCTTGGTGCCTTTTGCATGGTCGGCTTCGGCTTGCTCGACGGAGGCTTTTACCTGGTCAACCATTTCCGGAGGAATCTGTGCCTTTGCGTTTTCGATGGTTTGCAGATTGACCGCGCACTGATCTTTTTCTGCGGCAAACGAGGGGGAAGCGAGCATAGAGGCAGTAATAAACAAACCTAACAGCACAGAACGATTCATGTGTATCTCCTTGAGCTGAAGGGCCAGGCATTGCTGGCCATCAAATCGAGCTACCGAGTGTTGGGAGAGTCCCGCATTGGCGGGACTTGATCAGTGGACTGCGGTGGCACCTCAGGGTTCTGTTTTTTACTGTGGAGCTATCGATTCCGGCAAGTAGGTACATCTATGCACCTTCCTTGGGTCCTTCTATCAGGGCACCCTAGCCTGGGTAACGCGGTCCACCAGATAGACTAGACCGTGGTAATCAATGCCGCCATGTTGCGTCAAACCGATCTCACAGGTGCGGCTGGTGGAGATGCCTTCGCTGCATTGTTGCACCGCGTCCTTGAGCGTGCGCAGCGAATGGGCATTCAATTGCGGCGTGGTGAAACCCTTGTCGCCGGCGAAGCCGCAGCAGTGAATGCCCTCAGGAATGACCACGTTTTTGCTGCATTTGCGCGCCAGATCGATCAGTGCCTGACTTTCGCCAAGGTGCTGAGTGCTGCAGGTGACGTGCACTGCAATCGGCGCTTCCTGCGGTGTGAAGTCGAGGCGATCCATCAGGTGCGTGCGGATGAAACGCACCGGATCCTAGAGGTCCAGTCGAACGTCGCCAAGGTCTTGAGTGAGCCGTAACGTACAGGGACTGGTGTCGCAGTAAATCGGGTCGAGCCCACCGCGACTGGCGTGCAGCAAGGCGCCGATCAGTTCCTGGCGCTTGTGTTCGGCGTGTTCGGCGTAGCCTTTGGAGGCGAATGGCTGGCCGCAGCAGAGGTTGTCCAGATTGTCCGGGAAGACCACCTGGTAACCGGCCTTTTCCAGCAGCCCGCGGGTTTTGTCGTACAACGACACCTGCTCTTTATCCCCCGCCGCCGGCCCCATGACCCGCGACACACACGCCGCCAGGTACACCACCCGAGGGCGTTCGTCCGACACGGCAGGACTGAAGCGGATGGCTTTTTCCGGCTGCGGCATGGCGTTGGTCCATTGCGGGACCTGACCTTTGGACAGCTTCGTCAGTGTCGACGAGAGTTTTGCCAGGCGTGGCGCGCCCAACAACATCCGTGCGCCATTGGCGACGTGCAGGGTGAACCGCGCCCCTTGTAGCGCCGTGGCGAAATTTCCTTCAAGCCAATTGGCGGTTTTCGTATGGGTTGCCGTGCGGCTACGGAGTTTTTTCACCAGTTCGCCGGTGTTGATGCCGACCGGGCAACGTTGTGCGCACAGGCCGGTGGCGGCGCAGGTGTCGATGCCTTGGTATTCGTACGCGGCTTCGAGTTCGGTGGTATCGATGCCGGCGCGTTTTTTCGCCTGAATATCGCGCCAGATCACGATGCGTTGGCGTGGGCTCAGGGTCAGGCCCTTCGATGGGCAGACCGGTTCGCAGAAGCCGCATTCGATGCACTTGTCCACAATCTCGTCGGCGGCCGGCAAGGGCTTGAGGTGCTTGAGGTGGATCTGCGGATCATCGCTGAGCACCACGTCCGGGTTGAGAATCCCGTTGGGGTCGAGCAGACGCTTGAGTTGCCACATCAACTGGTAGGCATCGCTGCCCCATTCCAGCTCGACGAACGGCGCCATGTTGCGCCCGGTACCGTGTTCGGCTTTCAGCGAGCCGCCGAACTCCACTGCCACCAGTTGCGCCACGTCGTCCATGAACGCCTGATAGCGTGCGACTTCTTCCGTGTTGTTGAAGCCTTGGGTGAAGACGAAGTGCAGATTGCCTTCCAGGGCGTGTCCGAAAAGGATCGCTTCATCGTAGTGATGTTTGTCGAACAGCTCGATCAGGCGATTGACGCCGATGGCCAGTTGTTCGACCGGGAAGGTGACGTCTTCGATGATCACCGTGGTGCCGGTCTTGCGCACCGCGCCAACGGCGGGGAAGGTGTCTTTGCGGATGGCCCAGAGACGGGCGTTTTCCCGTGGGTCCTCCGTGAAGTCGACCTGCTTTTCCACCGGGAACGTCTGCAGCGACGCCATGATCTGCGCCAGTTGTTCATGCAGCAGGGCGGACGAGGCGGCGCGGGATTCGATCAGCAGGGCGCAGGCATTGTTCGACAGATGCTGTACGAAAGACGGCATGCCGGGTTTGTCCTGCACTGAGCGCAGGCTGCGCCGATCCAGCAGTTCCACGGCCGACACCGGTTGGCTTTTCAGTACGGTAACCGCGTTGCAGCAGGTCTCGACATCCGGGAAGACAATCAGGGCCGAGGCCTTGTTCGGGTGGTCGATCACCGTGTCGTAGGTCACTGCACTGATGAACCCGAGCGTGCCCTCGGAGCCCACCAGCAAGTGGCTCAAGATATCCACAGGCTCGTCGAAATCCACCAGGGCATTGAGCGACAGGCCAGTGGTATTTTTCAGACGGTATTTGTGGCGGATTCTCGCAGCCAGATCAGCGTTGGCGCGGGTCTCGCGACCCAGAGTCGCCAGGCGCTCCAGCAACGCGGCATGGCTTTGGCGAAACGCCGCGACGCTGGCGGCATCTTCAGTGTCGAGACGACTGCCGTCGGCCAGCACCAGACGAATGCCCGCCAGGGTGTGATAGGTGTTTTGCGCCGTGCCACAGCACATGCCGCTGGCGTTGTTGGCGACGATGCCGCCGATCTTGCAGGCGTTGATCGAGGCCGGGTCCGGGCCGATCTTGCGTCCGAACGGCGCCAGCCAGGCGTTGGCCTGGGCGCCGATCACACCCGGTTGCAGGCGGATTTGCGTGCCCTGGTCGCGGATCTCGCGCGCGTTCCAGTTGTCCCCCAGCACGATCAGCACCGAGTCGCTGATCGCCTGGCCGGACAAACTGGTACCGGCGGCGCGGAAGGTCACCGGCACCTGATCGCGTTGCGCCAGTTGCAGCAGCGCCACCACTTCGTCTTCGGACTCGACGCGGATCACCAGTTGCGGAATCAATCGATAGAAACTGGCATCGGTGCCGAAGGCCAGGGTCGATAGCGGGTCGTCGAAACGTCGCTCTTGTGGAATCAGTTGCTGTGCATCTCGCAGGAAAGCGGCCGGTAGACTCATTGGTCCTCCAGGATCAGTACCACCAGGTCTTTCGGGCCGTGGGCGCCGTACGCCAGCACTTGCTCGATGTCGGCGGTCTTCGACGGGCCGGACACCAGCAACGCGTTGGTCGGCATGCCCTGGGCCCATTCGAACTCCTGCTGCACCTGATAGAAGTTGTCGCGGATTTCGCTGGCCTTGAGCAGGGCGAAATGCACAGGTGGCGCCAGGCTCATCAAGCGCGGTTCTTCCCGGGTCGGCCAGATGATCAGGCTACCGGTTGCCGCGATGGCGCCCAGGCTGCCGGTCAGGCTCGCCGGGGTGTCGTTGAACAGTTCGGCTTTCCATTCTTCGACCGGACGGTCGTAGGCTTTGAGCGCCGGCAGATCGGGATTATTCGCCCAATGCTGTGTGATGCGTTGACCGTGGGGCGTTGTCGGTGCGATCAGCAGGCTCGGCAACTGGCGATCCCGTAGCAATTGCGCTAACAGCGCCGGCCAGTCTTCACCGGAGGTCAGGTGGATTTCCGTGTGCACCGCTTCCATCAGTTTGCGCAGTTGTGGAATGCGTTGCTCTGGCGCGTAGGAGTAAGGCAGGGTCACCAGATCGACATCAAAGTTGTCGGCCACCGGTGTGGTGCCTGTCAGACTTTTACGCAGTTTGGCGAGGATATTTTGCTTGGCGCTCATCAGCGGTCTCCCTGTTTGGCCAAGTGCTCGCGGGCCATGTCATGCAGTGAGCGGGCGGCGGGTTTCGGTGCGCTGTGGTTTTGCGTCCACGGGCCGACATTACTCGGCGTGAGGGCGCGCAAACGGGTGGCGAAGAAGCCGAACAGGCGATACAGCGTCGGCGAACTGTTGAGCTTCGCCCAGGCATTCCAGAGGAACCGCTCCTTGCGCGAATACTTGCTGCCCTGGCCACGCATCACTTGATGGGGGCTGTCCGGGGCCTTGACGTTTTCTTCGCGCAGGCGCCGCAGCAACGCAGGGATCGGGATTTTTACCGGGCAGACTTCGCCGCAGGCACCGCACAGCGAAGACGCGCTCGGGTGATCCGGGACTTTCGCCAGGCCGACCATGTGCGGGGTGACGATTTTTCCGATAGGGCCGGGGTAAACCTCCCCATAGGCATGGCCGCCGATTCGGGTATACACCGGGCAATGATTCATACAGGCACCGCAGCGGATGCAGTTCAGGGTCTGGCGCAATTCGCTGTCGGCAAAGGCCTGGCTGCGACCATTGTCGAGCAATACCAGATGCACTTCCTGCGGGCCGTCGAGTTCATGTGCCTTGCGCGGGCCGGAGATCATGTTGACGTAGGTCGTGATCGGGATGCCCAGGGCCGAGCGGGTCAGCAGCGATAGCAACGGCACCACGTCGCGCAGGTTTTCCACGACTTTTTCGATACCGGTAACGGCGATGTGCACGGGCGGTACGGTGGTGGTCATGCGACCGTTGCCTTCGTTTTCCACCAGCAGCAGGGTGCCGGTTTCGGCCACGGCGAAGTTGACGCCGGAGACGCCGATGTCCGCTTCGAAGAATTTCTGCCGCAAGACCTTGCGACCGATCTGAATGAGTTGGTCAACGTCCTTGGTGTATTCCACCCCAAGTTTGTCGTGGAACAAGGACGCGACCTGAACGGCATTCTTGTGGATCGCCGGCATGATTATGTGTGAAGGCTTCTCGTGGTCGAGCTGGACGATGTACTCGCCCATGTCCGATTCCAGGCATTCAATGCCCCGGTCAGCCAGGAAATGGTTCATTTCCATCTCTTCACTGACCATCGATTTGCCCTTGATCACTTGCCGCCCCTCGTGAGCGCGGATGATCGAGAGGACGATGCCATTGGCCTCGTCCACCGTTTCCGCCCAGTGCACTGTCACACCGTTGCGGGTCAGGTTCTGTTCCAGTTGCTCGAGCAGGTCGGGCAACTTGGAGAGCGCGCGGGCACGGATTGCATTGCCCAGTGCGCGCAAGTGTTCTCTTTCATGGGCATCGCTGAACGCCGCTGCCCGTTTGGTCATCAGTGAATCCATCGCCTTGCGAAAGTTGCCTCGCAATTGCGCGTCACCCAGCGCGTTGTGGGCGCGGGTGCGGAAATCTTCTTCTACGGCAACCGTAGGAATAATCGTCGAGGTGCTCATTTCGCACCTCCGGTACGCTGCCAGAGGAAGCTGGCCAGATGTTGGCCGCGCAGCGCTTCTTTCTGTTTCTCCAACGAGCCGTTGATGTTCATCAAGCAGCCGCAATCGGCACTCAATACCTTGTGCGCGCCGGATTCCTTCAACGCCCGGGTCTTGTCAGCCACCATCGCGCCGGAAATGTCTGGCATACGGACGCTGAATGTTCCGCCAAAGCCACAGCACTCACTTTCGTGATCGTGATTGACTCGCTCCACATTGCTCAACTGCGACAACAATTCGCGGCCGTGCAGGTGGGTGTTCATTTCGCGGCGTGCCGAACACGAAGTGTGCAGCGCCACTTTCACCGGCTCACCGCTGTCCTTGAACTGCACCTTGCAGACAAACAGCAGGAACTCGGCCAGCTCAAAGGTTCTGGCAGCCAGGGCCTGAACCTGTTTCAACGTGTGCGGCTCGTCCTTGAACAAGTCGGCATAGTGTTCGCGCAACATCCCGGCGCAAGAGCCCGACGGCACCACCACCGGATAATCCCCGGCAAACAACGCCAGTTGCGAGCGCGCGACGGTTCGTGCCTGCTCGGTGTAACCCGAGGTGTAGGCCGGTTGTCCGCAGCAACTTTGCCCTTGCGGGTACTCGACACGAATGCCTTCGCGTTCCAGCAGGTGGATCGCATCCATCCCGGCTTCGGGGTAGAACAAATCGACCACGCAGGTCCCGAACAGGTAGACCCGTGACGGTTTCTCGCTGGGGTATTGCCGAGGCTCGGGCAGTGGCGGGGCGACACGGGTCGCATTCGGCACGGCGTTGTAAAAAAGCTCGCTCATCAGGCGGTCTCCGGGTGGTCCCGGTTATTCGTCTGTTGAGGCTGCTGAATATAGAGCCGGAAGCTTTCAGCAGCCTTACAGACCGGGGTGTGAATTGCGGACGCCGGGGGCGTGGCCCAGCGTCGGTTTTTACCGTTTGGCTTGTAGTCCTTAGTGCACCAGCATGCCGGTGAACCAGTAGGCCTGAGCCAGAGTGATCAAGCCGACAATCGTTGCAAAGAATAGGCTGTGCTTGAGGGTGAAGCGGAACAGATCCGATTCCTTGCCCACCAGACCGGTCGCGGCGCAGGCCACGGCGATCGATTGTGGCGAGATCATCTTGCCGGTCACGCCGCCGCTGGTGTTCGCCGCCACCAGCAAGGTGTCGTTGACGCCGATCTGGTGCGCGGTGGTCGCTTGCAGCGAACTGAACAGGGCGTTGGACGAAGTATCGGAGCCGGTGAGGAACACGCCCAGCCAGCCGAGGAATGGCGAGAAGAAGGGGAACGCCGCACCCGTCGCCGCCAGTACCAGGGCCATGGTCGAGGACATGCCCGAGTAGTTGGTGACGAAGGCGAACGCCAGCACCATGCCGATGGACAGGATCGGCCAGCGCAGTTCGTAGAAGGTCTCCTTCAAAGTGGTAAGACCAGTTTTGACGTTGATCTTCAGCACCAGCATCGAGATCAGCGCCGAGAAGAAGATCGCTGTGCCAGTGGCAGAAATCGGGTCGAGTTTGAACACTGCCGGAATAGCCGTTGGCGTAGCCACGATCGGCGCGACCTTGATCACCATCTGGTCCAGGTGCGGAATGGCGAAGTTGAACACGAAGCTGTACATCGAGCCGCCAGCGGCGAACATCGCCTTGAACGGCTTCAGGGTCCAGATCGTGACCAGTACGGTGAGAATCAGGAACGGCGACCAGGCCTTGAAGATTTCCCCAAGGCTGTAGGGCGAAGCCACGGTTGTGCGCTTCTGGCCGAAACCACCGACGCTGGCGCTCACTACCGAGGCCGAGACAGCGCCGACGATGTGCTGGCCGGCGGCGCGTTTTGGTTGCCAGACTTTCAGGAACAGGGTCAGGGAGATCAGTGCGGCCAGGGCCGAGGTGATGTCCGGCAGTTCCGGGCCGATGAAGTTCGAAGTGAAGTACTGGGTCACGGCAAAGCTCAAACCGGCCACCAGCGCTGCTGGCCAGGTTTCCCGCACGCCGCGCAGGCCGTCCATCATGAACACCAGCCAGAACGGTACGAACAGCGACAGCAGTGGCAGTTGGCGGCCGGTCATGGCGCCGATCTTGAAGGCGTCGATACCGGTCACTTGCCCGGCCACGATGATCGGAATGCCGAGGGCGCCGAAGGCCACCGGCGCGGTGTTGGCGATCAGGCACAAGCCGGCGGCGTACAACGGGTTGAAGCCCAGCCCTACAAGGAGTGCGGCGGTAATCGCCACCGGCGCGCCGAAACCGGCGGCACCTTCCAGGAATGCACCGAAGCAGAAGCCGATCAGCAGCACCTGCAGGCGCTGGTCATCGGTGATCGACAGGACCGAACTGCGGATGACTTCAAACTGACCGCTCTTGACCGTCAGTTTGTAGAGGAATACCGCTGCCACGATGATCCAGGCAATCGGCCACAGGCCATAGGCGAAGCCATACCCGGCGGCGGCGAGCGCCATATCGACCGGCATCTGGAAAGCGAAGATCGCCACCAGGATCGACAACGCCAGGGTGATGCTGCCGGCCACGTGCCCTTTGAGGCGGAACACGGCCAGGGCCAGGAAGAAAAACACGATGGGGATGACGGCGGCGAGTGCGGACAGGCCGAGGCTGCCGAGCGGGGTATAGAGCTGTTGCCAGGTTTGCATATGGGGTGGCCCCTAATTGTTGTTGGTCAGGCACTGATCAGCGTTCTTGGATAATTGGTAAGACCAATTTACAATCGCTGTTGGCTAGGGTAAAAGCCTTGTAGGCGGTGTGTCAATTTGCCGCCCTAAAACTTTTGTCGAATGCAAAGTGCGCAGGTCGTCCGTCTGGTATGACCAAATGCGCTGTGGCAGGTGCTGGCGCGGCGCCGATAGGCCAGAATAGAGCCCCGGCGAGCCGTCGGATCGTGGAGAAATCGAGTTATGGGGTTTGATCAGATTCGTCAGCGCCGTTTGTCTGACGATATTGTCGAGCAGCTTGAGGGCATGATCCTCGAGGGCACGCTGAAGGCCGGAGAGCGCTTGCCGGCCGAGCGTGCGTTGGCCGAACAATTTGGCGTGTCCCGCCCTTCGTTGCGTGAAGCCATTCAGAAGCTGACCGCCAAGGGGTTGCTGGTCAGTCGCCAGGGCGGCGGCAACTATGTGGTGGAATCACTGGGTACCACCTTCAGTGATCCCTTGTTGCAGCTGCTGGAAAGCAACCCCGAGGCGCAGCGCGACCTGCTCGAGTTTCGCCATACGCTGGAAGCCTCCTGCGCCTACTACGCGGCGTTGCGCGCCACTGATGTGGATCGCGAGCGGCTGACCGCGGCATTCAACAAGTTGCAGGACTGCTATTCGCGCCACGAAGAGGTGAGCCGTGCCGAAGAGGGGGCCGCGGACGCAAGCTTTCACCTGGCGATCGCCGAGGCAAGCCACAATGCCGTGCTGCTGCATACCATCCGCGGGCTGTTCGACTTGCTCAAGCGCAACGTGGTGACCAACATCGGTGGCATGTACAAACAGCGCACTGAAACCCGCGACATGCTAATCACGCAGCATCGGGAGTTGTACCAGGCGATTATCGAAGGGCGGGCGGAGCAGGCGCGGGAAGTTTCCAGTCGGCACATTCTGTATGTGCAGGAGGTGCTGGAAGAAGTGCGTCAGGAAGTGCAGCGCGTGGCCCGGGCAGAACGGCGCAAGGGGATGTGACCTTTTAAAGCAAAAGATCGCAGCCTGCGGCAGCTCCTACAGGGAACGCATTCCAATGTAGGAGCTGCCGCAGGCTGCGATCTTTTCGCTGACGCCGCGAAACCAAGACAGAAAAATCAGTCTTCCTTGCCCTTGTTGCGCACCGCACGCTGCAACTCGCGACCCGCGTCGCGTTCGCGCTCGGTATCGCGCTTGTCGTATTCCTTCTTGCCCTTGCCCAAGGCAATCTCGCACTTGACCATGTGCTTGCTCCAGTACCAGGACAGGCACACGCAGGCGTAACCCTTTTGCTGCACCGCAGCGGACAGCTTGTCCAGCTCGCGACGGTTGAGCAGCAGTTTGCGGCTGCGCACCGGGTCGGCGATGACGTGGGTGCTGGCGGTCGTCAGGGGCGTAATGTGACTGCCGAGCAGCCAGGCTTCGCCATCCTTGAGCAGGACATAACTGTCAACCAGTTGCAGCTTGCTTGCCCGAAGACTTTTTACTTCCCAGCCGGCCAGGACCAGACCAGCCTCGAACTTGTGCTCGATGAAGTAATCGTGTCGCGCCTTTTTATTTTGCGCGATGGTCCCTGTTGGGTGTTTCTTCTGTTTAGCCATAGGGGCGGCATTATAGGGAGTTACAACAGAGTCGGCTACGGGGTTGCTACGTGCTTGAGCAGGTTGATTGAATCCCGGACAATGCGGCCTCTTTTTTGAACGCTTGGGCGTGATAACGATGTCGACAGACAAGGTTTCTGTCCACGGCAGTTGGGCTAGCCGCTGGGTCTTCATACTCGCCGCGACCGGTTCGGCCGTGGGGCTGGGTAGTATCTGGAAATTCCCGTACATGGTCGGCGTCTATGGCGGCGGTGCCTTCGTGCTGATGTTCCTGGCCTGCATCGCGCTGATTGGCGTGCCGGTCATGCTGGCCGAAACGCTGATCGGCCGGCGTGCACGACAGAGCCCGGCCAATGCCTTGAAGGCGCTGGCGGTCGAGGCGGGGCACTCGGGCAAATGGTCCTGGGGCGCATTTGCCGGAATGATCACGGCGTTGCTGATCCTGTCGTTCTACAGTGTGGTGGGCGGCTGGTCGCTGGATTACATCATCGACATGGGGCGTGGCGATTTTCAGGGTGTGACGGCGGATCAGGTGGGGGCTTACTTCGGCAATGTCATTGCCGACCCCTGGCGCCTGACACTTTGGCACACGATTTTCATGCTGCTGTCGGCGGTGGTGATCGCAAAGGGTGTGGTCGCCGGGCTTGAGCGCAGTCTGCGCATCATGATGCCGTTGTTGTTCGTGATGGTCTTGGTGCTGCTGGGCTACAGCATGACCACCGGTCATTTCATGGAAGGCGTGCATTTCATGTTCGACTTCCACCCGGAAAAGGTTCTGGACGGTTTGTTGCCCGCGATGGGGCATGCGTTCTTTTCCCTGAGCGTGGGCGTCGGCTCGATCATGATCTATGGCGCCTACATGCCGAAGAGCTCGTCGATATCGGGGACTGTCGTTGGTGTGGCGCTGCTCGACACCTTCGTTTCCCTGGTGGCCGGCCTGGCATTGTTTCCGATTGTTTTCGCGGCGGGCCTGAACCCGAGCGAAGGGCCGGGGCTGATGTTCGTCAGCCTGCCGTTTGCCTTCGGCAACGTGGCGTTCGGGCAGTTGATGGGGGTGGTGTTCTTCGTGCTGGTGGCGGTCGCTGCCTGGAGTTCGGCGATTTCCCTGCTTGAACCGATGGTGGCCTATCTGGTCGAGCGCACTAAAGTGAGTCGTGCCTGGGTCACCTTCTGGCTGGCTTTCAGCTGCTGGTTCGTCGGCCTGGGCACGGTGTTCTCCTTCAATATCTGGAAGGAGGCCAAGTTCTTCGTGAACGAAGGCGGGATGTTCCACCTCTACCAATGGGGAGCAACCGGTGGTCTCGACTTCTTTGGCGTGATCGATTTCTTCACCTCGCGACTCATGTTGCCGCTTGGCGGTTTGTGTTTCGTGGTGTTTGCGGGCTGGATCATGGGGCGTGAAGCGGTGCGCGACGAGTTGTCGATTCGCAACCCTGCGCTGTTTGGTCTGTCCTTGTTCTTGATGCGCTATGTGGCGCCCATCGGCATCCTCGTAGTGTTTGCCGCCCAGCTGTGGAAGTGACGCTGACATGACGACACACATTTCACGTTCGGCCTTGCTGCCGTACCCGGCACAAGCGCTGTATGACCTGGTCAACGACGTGGCGCGCTACCCGGAGTTTCTGCCGTGGTGCTCGTCGGCCGAAGTCTTGGAGAGCTCCCCTGAGCATATGCGGGCGAGCGTTGGGGTGGCCAAGGGCGGCCTTAGCCAGCATTTCGTCACGCGCAACACCCTGGTTCCCGGGCAGTCGATCGAAATGAACCTCGAAGAGGGCCCTTTCACCCAATTGCATGGCATCTGGGTATTCAAGTCGCTGACTGACAAAGCCTGCAAGATCAGCCTCGATCTGTCGTTCGATTATGCCGGGCCACTGGTTCGTGCCACCTTGGGGCCGCTGTTCAATCAGGCCGCCAACACCCTGGTGGATGCGTTCTGCCAGCGTGCCAAGCAGATACATGGTTGAGGTCATGATTGAAATCGAGGTGGTCTACGCGGCCGTGGACCGTCAGGTGCTGCTGACGCTGACGGTGCCGGTCGGGACGAGCGTGCGGGCAGCCTTGCTTGGGTCCGCCCTGGCTGGGGAGTTTCCGGAGCTGGATCTGGCCAATTGTCCCGTAGGGATCTTCGGCAAGGTTGTAGCCGATCCAGAGCGTCGGTCTGTCCAGGCAGGAGATCGTATCGAGATTTACCGGCCCCTGTTGGCCGACCCGAAAGAGGTGCGCCGACTGCGCGCGGCAAAAGCTGCCGAAGCCAAAGCGCGGAATCAGTGAGTGGCTTGAACGCCAGACAATAAAAAGCCCGGACATGCCGGGCTTTTTATTGCGTCGCAGATTATTGCGGCGAGGTGTCCAGTGGTTGCGGCGTCGGGACCGGCACGGTTTCTACGCCGTCGACGTCCTTCTGGATCTGGTCCAGCAACGAACCTGGCTTGACCGGCTTTTCCGGTTTTGGCTTCTCGACGTTTTCTGCCGGGGCAGCCACTGTCGTGCCGCTGTCCTTGCCGAGAATTGCTTCGTCACGGCTCACGCCTGGCATGAAATCACCGGAGAGGCTGACAAGCTGATCATTTGGGTTGAAGATAACGCTGATGCGTTCCTGTTGGCGTTCACCGCCACCAGGTTGCAAACTGTACAGATAATCCCAGCGATCGGCATGGAACGTGTCGGTCAGCAGAGGGTTGCCCATGATAAACCGTACTTGCTTGCGGGTCATTCCCGGGCGTAACTGGTCTATCATGTCCTGCGTGACGACATTGCCCTGCTGGATGTCGATTTTGTAAACCCCGGGGAATGAACAACCGGCGAGTGCGAGCAGTCCCACAAAGGTGAAACTGGTTAGCAAGAGCTTGGTGTTTTGCATCGGTGGGCGACTTCCACTATCTTGGCTGGGACAACGTAAACGCCGATCATACCCGCATTAAGAGAAGCTGCGAAGCAGCATCGCGAGAAAGCTGACCATGGTTGAAAATAGCGAACTACGCAAAGCCGGCCTCAAAGTGACCCTGCCACGGGTCAAAATTCTGCAAATGCTCGACTCCGCCGAGCAACGCCACATGAGTGCCGAGGATGTCTACAAGGCCCTTATGGAGGCTGGTGAGGACGTCGGTCTGGCCACGGTTTACCGTGTTCTGACCCAGTTCGAGGCAGCTGGCCTTGTGGTGCGGCACAACTTCGACGGAGGCCACGCGGTCTTCGAGCTGGACGACGGCAAGCATCACGACCATATGGTCAACGTCGAAACCAGCGAAGTGATCGAATTCTTCGACGAAGAAATCGAGCGGCTTCAGAAAGCAATCGTCGACAAGTATGGCTTCGAGATGGTTGATCACAATCTGGTGCTGTACGTGCGCAAGAAAAAGTAAGCATGTCGCGCGAACATCCGTTCGCGAAACGAACGAAGGCGACCCCAGGGTCGCCTTCGTGCTTTCTGCTGTGCTGGTTTGCACATGGATCTTGTAGGAGCTGCCGAAGGCTGCGATCTTTTGACTTTGCCCTTACTAAAAGCAAAGATCAAAAGATCGCAGCCTGCGGCAGCTCCTACAGGGTTCGTTTTAGATTTTTGCGGTGACGACCATTTTCTTGGCGTGAGCCAGGGATTCCTTGGTGAGATCGATGCCGCCCAGCATTCGTGCGACTTCTTCGACGCGCTCGTTTTTGCTCAGTTTGGAAACCGCCGTGCGGGTGGCATCTTCGTCGCGTACTTTATGCACAAATAGATGCTGATGACCTTGCGCTGCCACTTGCGGCAAGTGGGTCACGGTCAGCACCTGCCCGCGCTCGCCGAGCCTGCGCAGTAACTGGCCGACGATTTCTGCGGTCGGGCCGCCAATGCCGACGTCGACTTCGTCGAACACCAGGGTCGGTACGCGGGAGGTCTGTGCGGTGATCACCTGAATCGCCAGGCTGATCCGCGACAGTTCGCCGCCGGACGCCACTTTCGCCAGGGCCTTCAGTGGCTGGCCGGGGTTGGCGCTGACCAGCAGTTCTACCTGTTCGAGCCCGTTTGGCAGCAGTTCGTTGCCGCTGTTCGGGCGCAGTTCAATGGTGAAGCGGCCACCGGGCATGCCCAGTCGCTGGATTTCCTGCTCCACGGCGCTGGCCAGGCTGTTCGAAGCTTGATGCCTTAGATCGCTCAGCTCCCGGGCCTTTTCCTGATAGTGCCGGGCATAGGACGACAGCTCATCGCTCAGGCGCTCGATGGATTCGTCGTTGGCGTTCAGGGTCTCGATTTCATCCAGCAGTTTCTGCTGCATCTCGGCCACTTCAGTTGGCTGGATGCGGTGTTTGCGCGCCAGGGTGTAGATCGCATCGAGGCGTTCTTCAAGGTATTGAAGGCGCGATGGATCGGCATCGAAATTGTCGAGGAAACGGTTCAGTTCGCCCACGGCCTCTTCAACCTGGATCTGTGCGCTGGTCAGCAAACTGCTGGCTTCGCCCAGGGCGCCGATCGAGCTGTTCACGCTCGACAGGCGGTTGAGGCTGGCGGTGAGGGCGTTGAGGACATTCCCTGAATCACTTTCGCTGCATTGTTCGACGACTTGCCGGCAAATGCCCAGCAGGGTTTCGGCGTTGGTCAGGTTCTTGTGTTCCTGCTCCAGCTGCTCCAGCTCATTGTCACCGAGGCCAAGGTTTTCCAGCTCTTCGAGTTGATAGCTGAGCAATTGATGGCGGGCGCGCTGCTCGTCGCCGGAGTTGGAGAGCCGCTCCAGTTCCTGACGGGTCTGGCGCCAGCGTTGGGCGGCCAGTTGAACCTGGCGGGCCAGATCCGTCGCGCCGGCATATTCATCGAGCAGGCGACGGTGGGTGTCGGTCTTGAGCAGGGATTGGTGTTCGTGCTGGCTGTGAATGTCGATCAGCAGTTCGCCCAGCGCCTTGAGATCGCCCAGCGGGCAGGGCGTGCCGTTGATGTAGCCGCGCGAGCGTCCTTCGGATGTGATCACCCGGCGCAGGATGCACGGGCCGTCGTTTTCGAGGTCGCGTTCGGCCAGCCAGGCGCTGGCTTCCGGAATGTCGGCCAGATCGAAGGTGGCCAGGATATCGGCCTTGTCGGCGCCCGGGCGGACCACGCCGCTGTCGGCACGGTCGCCCAGGGTCAGGCCCAGCGCGTCGAGCATGATCGACTTGCCCGCGCCGGTTTCCCCGGTGATCACGCTCATCCCGCGATCGAGTTCGAGATCGAGATGTTCAACGATGGCGTAGTTGTGTACGGACAGGTGCACCAGCATATGGGCCGCTCCCAGGTGTTAGGTCTGGTTATTTATACAGTGTTTTGTTTCTGGCTGACAATGCCCCTCGTTAGCTCGATTCGATCGGTCCGACCAATCCCTTATCGCGAGCCGGCATGACAATGTGATTGTTTTTTGTAGGGTTAATCATCGGCGCCCCTTGAAGCCGGATTTTGCGGCCCCATATAGCTGGGCAGAAGCGCGAGTTGAGCTCGCGGACGATATTGAAAGGAGAAATCTATGGCTGACGAACAGACAGTGGATACGCAAAACCCAGACGCCAACCAGGCGCCCGAGGCTTCGGGTGAAGACCTGGCGGCTCGTGTACAAGTGCTCGAAGAGCAACTGGCAGGCGCTCAGGATCAGGCTTTGCGTGTAGCCGCCGATCTGCAGAACGTCCGCCGTCGCGCCGAGCAGGATGTGGAGAAGGCTCACAAGTTCGCGCTGGAAAAATTCGCCGGCGACCTGCTGCCGATCGTCGACAGCCTGGAACGCGGCCTGGAGCTGTCCAGCCCGGACGACGAAAGCATCCGTCCGATGCGCGAAGGCATCGAGCTGACCCTGAAAATGTTCCACGACACTCTCAAGCGTTATCAGCTTGAAGCGATCGACCCGCATGGCGAACCGTTCAACGCCGTTCACCATCAGGCGATGGCCATGCAGGAAAGCGCCGATGTCGAGCCGAACAGCGTTCTGAAGGTGTTCCAGAAGGGCTATCAGCTCAATGGACGCCTGCTGCGCCCGGCGATGGTCGTGGTCAGCAAGGCGCCTGCGCCGGTTTCGCCTTCGATTGACGAGCAGGCTTGAAATCCGCCGCAAGGCCCCCATTTATAAGTCAAGCGTTTAAGTGCTACCGCAGTTAGCCACCACTGCTGCGGCAACCAAATCCAAAGTTTCGGGAGAGTGAACATGGGCAAAATTATCGGTATCGACCTGGGGACTACCAACTCCTGCGTCTCCGTGCTGGAAAACGGCAAGGCCAAAGTTATTGAAAACGCTGAAGGCGCGCGTACCACGCCGTCGATCATCGCTTACGCCAACGATGGCGAAATCCTGGTTGGCCAGTCGGCCAAGCGTCAGGCTGTGACCAATCCGCACAACACCCTGTATGCGGTGAAGCGTCTGATCGGTCGTCGTTTCGACGAAGAAGTCGTGCAGAAAGACATCCAGATGGTCCCTTACAAGATCGTCAAGGCTGACAACAGCGACGCCTGGGTTGAAGTGAACGGCCAGAAAATGGCGCCGCCACAAATCTCGGCTGAAATCCTGAAGAAAATGAAGAAGACCGCCGAAGACTACCTCGGCGAGACCGTGACTGAAGCGGTGATCACCGTTCCGGCCTACTTCAACGACAGCCAGCGTCAGGCGACCAAAGACGCCGGCC
Organism: Pseudomonas sp. GM33; assembly: GCF_000282295.1. Classification (NCBI taxonomy): domain Bacteria; kingdom Pseudomonadati; phylum Pseudomonadota; class Gammaproteobacteria; order Pseudomonadales; family Pseudomonadaceae; genus Pseudomonas; species Pseudomonas sp. GM33. Next base: position 80,905 of record NZ_AKJO01000070.1, on the reverse strand, counting down.
GCATCGCCGGTCTGGACGTGAAACGTATCATCAACGAACCGACCGCTGCTGCTCTGGCTTACGGTATGGACAAGGCCAAGGGCGATCACACCGTGATCGTTTACGACTTGGGCGGTGGTACTTTCGACGTTTCCGTGATCGAGATCGCTGAAGTCGATGGCGAGCACCAGTTCGAAGTACTGGCCACCAACGGTGACACGTTCCTGGGCGGTGAAGACTTTGACATTCGTCTGATCGACTACCTCGTCGACGAATTCAAGAAAGAAAGCGGCATGAACCTCAAGGGTGACCCGCTGGCCATGCAGCGCCTGAAAGAAGCCGCTGAAAAAGCCAAGATCGAACTGTCCTCGAGCCAGTCGACCGACGTGAACCTGCCGTACATCACTGCAGACGCCACCGGTCCGAAGCACCTGAACGTGAAGATCTCCCGCGCCAAGCTCGAAGCATTGGTGGAAGACCTGGTTCAGCGCACCATCGAACCTTGCCGCATCGCAATGAAAGATGCCGGTATCGACGTTGGCGCGATCAACGACGTGATCCTGGTGGGCGGTCAGACCCGTATGCCACTGGTGCAGAAGCTGGTCACCGAGTTCTTCGGCAAAGAAGCGCGTAAAGACGTCAACCCGGACGAAGCGGTTGCCATGGGTGCTGCCATCCAGGGCGCGGTACTGGCCGGTGACGTGAAAGACGTTCTGCTGCTCGACGTCAGCCCGCTGACCCTGGGTATCGAAACCATGGGTGGCGTGATGACCGCGCTGATCGAGAAAAACACCACGATTCCTACCAAGAAATCGCAAGTGTTCTCGACTGCCGACGACAACCAGGGCGCCGTGACTATTCACGTGCTGCAGGGCGAGCGTAAGCAAGCTGCTCAGAACAAGTCCCTGGGCAAGTTCGACCTGGCCGACATTCCACCGGCTCCACGTGGTGTGCCGCAGATCGAAGTGACCTTCGACATCGACGCCAACGGCATCCTGCACGTCGGTGCGAAGGACAAGGCTACCGGCAAGACTCAGTCGATCGTGATCAAGGCCAACTCCGGCCTGTCCGACGAGGAAATCGAGCGCATGGTGCGTGATGCCGAGGCGAACGCCGAGGAAGACCGCAAGTTCGAAGAGCTGGCCGCTGCCCGTAACCAGGGCGATGCACTGGTTCACTCGACGCGCAAAATGGTGACCGATGCCGGCGATAAAGTGACTGCCGAAGAGAAGACTGCAATCGAAGCTGCCGTAGTTGCCCTGGAAGCCGCCGTCAAAGGCGACGACAAGGCCGCTATCGACGCCAAGGTTGAAGAGCTGTCGAAAGTCTCCGCTCCAGTGGCGCAGAAGATGTACGCCGAACAGGCTCAGCCTGCTGAAGGCGCTGCACCGCAGGGCGAATCGGCTGAGAAGGCTGACGACGTTGTCGATGCTGAGTTCGAAGAAGTCAAAGACCACAAGTAAGTTGTTGGTCGGCCGGTTGACTGCCTTTAGGCGGTGACTGGTAGGATGTCGCCGCGCGGGAGCTTGCTCCCGCGTTGGCGTATCTGGAATACGCGAATTTTTACAGCATGCGACAGCGCTCGCGTGCTGCTGGCATGGCCGGGAATGCTCCTGCTTTCCGAGCCGAAAGTGCCACTTTGAAACAAAGACCAGGATCGTTGAATTGACGTGAGTTGGGTCCGGGCCTGTATTGGGGCTCAACGAGTTCGGCAGACTCAGGAGGGTTTTGCCGGACGTCCTCAAGAGTGCAAAGACTTATGGCAAAGCGTGACTATTACGAAGTGTTGGGCGTTGAGCGTGGCTCAAGCGAAGCGGACCTGAAAAAGGCTTACCGTCGCCTGGCGATGAAGCACCACCCGGACCGTAATCCCGATGACAAAGCGTCGGAAGAGATGTTCAAGGAGGCCAACGAGGCCTACGAAGTGCTATCGGATTCCAGCAAGCGCGCGGCCTACGACCAGTACGGCCATGCCGGTGTCGACCCGAGCATGGGTGGTGGCGGTGCCGGTTTCGGTGGTCAGAACTTCTCCGACATCTTTGGCGATGTCTTCAGTGACTTCTTCGGTGGCGGTCGCGGCGGTTCCCGTGGCGGCGCTCAGCGCGGCAGTGACTTGCGCTACACCCTGGAGCTGGACCTGGAAGAAGCGGTGCGCGGCACGACCGTGAATATCCGCGTCCCGACGCTGGTCAATTGCAAGCCGTGCGATGGCTCCGGTGCCAAGAAAGGTTCTTCGCCGGTGACTTGCCCGACCTGCGGCGGTATCGGCCAGGTACGCATGCAGCAAGGCTTCTTCTCGGTACAGCAGACCTGCCCGCGCTGCCATGGCCAGGGCAAGATCATTTCCGATCCGTGCGATTCCTGCCACGGCGAAGGTCGCGTCGAAGAGTACAAGACCCTGTCGGTGAAAGTGCCGGCCGGCGTCGATACCGGTGACCGCATTCGTCTGTCCGGCGAAGGCGAGGCGGGAGCCCAGGGTGGCCCGACCGGCGACCTGTACGTGGTGATCAACGTGCGCGAGCACTCGATCTTCCAGCGTGATGGCAAGCACCTGTTCTGCGAAGTGCCGATCAGCTTCGTAGATGCGGCGCTAGGTGGCGAGCTGGAAATTCCGACCCTTGATGGCCGGGTCAAGTTGAAGATCCCCGAGGGGACTCAGACCGGCAAGCAGTTCCGTGTGCGTGGCAAGGGTGTCGCACCTGTGCGTGGCGGTGGTGCGGGCGACTTGATGTGCCGTGTGGCGGTCGAGACGCCGGTCAACCTGAGCCGTCGCCAGCGCGAAATGCTTGAGGAATTCCGCAGTTCGCTGGCGGACGACAACAGCCATTCGCCGAAAACCACTGGTTGGTTCGAAGGCGTGAAACGCTTCTTCGGCGATTTGTAAGGAGACAGGCATGCGACGTATTGCAGTGATGGGCGCCGCCGGGCGCATGGGCAAGACCCTGATTGAAGCAGTGCAGCAGGCACCAGGCGCCGGATTGACGGCGGCTGTGGATCGTCCTGACAGCACGCTGGTCGGTGCGGATGCCGGTGAACTGGCGGCTATCGGTCGCATCGGCGTGCCGCTGTCCGGTGATCTGGATCGGGTGGTCGACGAGTTCGACGTGCTGATCGACTTCACGCACCCGACGGTGACCTTGAAGAACCTGGCTTTCTGCCGTAAACACGGCAAGGCCATGATCATCGGGACCACGGGCTTCAGTGTTGAAGAAAAGCAGTTGCTGGCGGAAGCGGGCAAGGACATTCCGATTGTCTTCGCGGCCAACTTCAGTGTCGGGGTCAACCTGTGCCTGAAGCTGCTCGACACGGCCGCTCGCGTATTGGGTGACGACGTCGATATCGAAATCACCGAGGCTCACCATCGGCATAAAGTCGACGCGCCGTCGGGCACTGCCGTGCGCATGGGTGAGGTGATTGCCGATGCGTTGGGTCGTGACCTGAAGAAAGTGGCGGTGTATGGCCGTGAAGGCCAGACCGGTGCGCGTGATCGTGAAACCATCGGTTTCGCCACTGTGCGGGCCGGCGACATCGTCGGTGATCACACCGTGCTGTTCGCCGCCGACGGCGAGCGTGTCGAGATCACCCACAAGGCGTCCAGTCGCATGACCTTCGCCAAGGGCGCGGTACGTGCTGCATTGTGGCTGGACGGGCGCGAGCCTGGCCTTTACGACATGCAAGACGTGCTCGATCTGCGTTAAGATGCACCCGAAATCGGGCTCGCGCACAGCGTTTGAGCCCGGTTTTGTTCCGCCAAGCGACGTCCTGTCGCATTCTCCAGCCTTTAAGGCTCATTGGCGGTAGACCGAAAAGGCCTTTTTCTGTAAGCTACAGCTTTAGTGTGTCCACTAAAAGCGCGCAGAATAATTCAGTGAAGAAGCGGGGTGACGTGTCCATACGTCACTCCGCTTTTTTACAACCTGCGATCGCCCTTTCAGGCTTTATTTACGGGAGGTCTTCTTGACTAAGCCAGCCATACTCGCCCTTGCTGATGGCAGCATTTTTCGCGGCGAAGCCATTGGAGCCGACGGTCAGACCGTTGGTGAGGTGGTGTTCAACACCGCAATGACCGGCTATCAGGAAATCCTTACCGATCCTTCCTACGCCCAACAGATCGTTACCCTGACTTATCCGCACATCGGCAACACCGGCACCACGCCGGAAGACGCCGAGTCGAACCGCGTCTGGTCCGCTGGCCTGGTCATCCGTGACCTGCCACTGGTGGCGAGCAACTGGCGTAACACGATGTCTCTGTCCGACTACCTGAAGGCCAACAATGTTGTGGCTATCGCCGGTATCGACACCCGCCGCCTGACGCGCATCCTGCGTGAAAAAGGCGCGCAGAACGGCTGCATCATGGCCGGTGACAACATTTCCGAAGAAGCCGCCATCGCCGCCGCCCAGGGTTTTCCTGGCCTGAAAGGCATGGATCTGGCGAAGGTTGTCAGCACCAAGGACAGCTACGAATGGCGTTCGACTGTCTGGGACCTGAAAACCGACAGCCACGCGACCATCGACGCGTCCGAGCTGCCGTACCACGTGGTTGCCTACGACTACGGCGTCAAGGTGAACATCCTGCGCATGCTGGTCGAGCGCGGTTGCCGCGTGACCGTAGTGCCTGCCCAGACACCAGCTGCCGATGTGCTGGCGCTGAAGCCGGACGGCGTGTTCCTGTCCAACGGCCCGGGTGATCCGGAGCCATGCGATTACGCGATCCAGGCGATCAAGGACGTGCTGGAAACCGAGATCCCGGTCTTCGGTATCTGCCTCGGTCACCAACTGCTGGCCCTGGCCTCCGGTGCCAAGACTCTGAAGATGGGTCACGGTCACCACGGTGCCAACCACCCGGTCCAGGACCTGGACACCGGTGTGGTGATGATCACCAGCCAGAACCACGGTTTTGCCGTGGACGAAGCCACCCTGCCAGCCAACGTTCGCGCGATCCACAAATCGCTGTTCGACGGCACCCTGCAAGGGATCGAGCGTACCGACAAGAGCGCCTTCAGCTTCCAGGGTCACCCGGAAGCCAGCCCTGGCCCGAACGACGTAGCGCCATTGTTCGATCGCTTCATCAACGAGATGGCCAAGCGACGCTGATCGCTCGCCTTGATGTAGCAAAGCTTGAGGGTGGCCCCGCACCGGCGGCCCCCTCAAGGCTTCAGAGATTGAACAAGACGGCTTGCCGACTGACCTGCGGATTTGAGTGACAAACCCATGCCAAAACGTACAGACATTAAAAGCATCCTGATTCTCGGCGCTGGCCCGATCGTGATCGGCCAGGCCTGCGAATTCGACTACTCCGGCGCCCAGGCCTGCAAAGCCCTGCGCGAGGAGGGTTACCGCGTCATCCTGGTGAACTCCAACCCGGCCACCATCATGACCGACCCGGCCATGGCCGACGCCACCTACATCGAGCCGATCAAGTGGCAGACCGTTGCCAAGATCATCGAGAAAGAGCGTCCGGACGCGCTGCTGCCGACCATGGGTGGCCAGACCGCCCTGAACTGCGCCCTGGATCTGGAGCGCGAAGGCGTTCTGGAGAAGTTCGGCGTAGAGATGATCGGTGCCAACGCCGATACCATCGATAAGGCTGAAGACCGTTCGCGTTTCGACAAGGCGATGAAGTCCATCGGCCTGGCGTGCCCGCGTTCCGGTATCGCCCACAGCATGGAAGAGGCCAACGCGGTCCTCGAGAAGCTTGGCTTCCCGTGCATCATCCGTCCGTCCTTCACCATGGGCGGCACCGGTGGCGGTATCGCTTACAACCGTGAAGAGTTCGAAGAAATCTGCGCCCGTGGTCTGGACCTGTCGCCGACCAAAGAGCTGCTGATCGACGAATCGCTGATCGGCTGGAAAGAGTACGAGATGGAGGTTGTCCGCGATAAGAAGGACAACTGCATCATCGTCTGCTCCATCGAAAACTTCGACCCGATGGGCGTGCACACCGGTGACTCGATCACCGTGGCTCCGGCACAGACCCTGACCGACAAGGAATACCAGATCCTGCGTAACGCCTCCCTGGCGGTGCTGCGCGAGATCGGCGTGGAAACCGGTGGTTCCAACGTTCAGTTCGGTATCTGCCCGAACACCGGCCGCATGGTCGTGATCGAGATGAACCCGCGCGTATCCCGTTCCTCGGCGCTGGCTTCGAAAGCCACCGGCTTCCCGATCGCCAAGGTCGCGGCCAAGCTGGCTGTGGGCTACACCCTCGACGAGCTGTCGAACGACATCACCGGCGGCAAGACCCCGGCGTCCTTCGAACCGTCCATCGACTACGTCGTGACCAAGTTGCCACGTTTCGCCTTCGAGAAGTTCTCCAAGGCTGACGCGCGCCTGACCACTCAAATGAAGTCGGTCGGTGAAGTCATGGCCATAGGCCGTACCTTCCAGGAATCCCTGCAGAAAGCCCTGCGCGGCCTGGAAGTCGGTGTTTGCGGCCTGGACGAGAAGGTTGATCTGGCCAATCCGGAAAGCATGAGCGTGCTCAAGCGCGAGCTGACCGTGCCGGGCGCCGAGCGTATCTGGTACGTGGCGGACGCCATGCGCGCCGGCATGAGTGTTGAAGACATCTTCGGCATGACCATGATCGATCCTTGGTTCCTGGTGCAGATGGAAGACCTGATCAAGGACGAAGAGAAGGTCAAGACCTTGGGTCTGACCAGCATCGACCGTGACCTGATGTTCCGTCTCAAGCGCAAAGGCTTCTCCGACATGCGTCTGGCCAAGCTGCTGGGCGTGACCGAGAAGGCCCTGCGTGCTCACCGTCACAAGCTGGAAATCTTCCCGGTCTACAAGCGCGTTGACACCTGCGCTGCCGAGTTCGCCACCGACACCGCTTACCTGTACTCGACGTATGAAGAAGAGTGCGAAGCGGCGCCATCGGGTCGCGACAAGATCATGATCCTGGGCGGCGGTCCGAACCGTATCGGTCAGGGCATCGAGTTCGACTACTGCTGCGTACACGCGGCACTGGCCCTGCGCGATGACGGTTACGAGACCATCATGGTCAACTGCAACCCGGAAACCGTTTCCACCGACTACGACACCTCTGATCGCCTGTACTTCGAGCCAGTGACCCTGGAAGACGTGCTGGAAATCGTTCGCGTCGAGAAGCCAAAAGGCGTGATCGTCCAGTACGGCGGCCAGACCCCGCTGAAACTGGCTCGCGCTCTGGAAGCTGCCGGCGTGCCGATCATCGGCACCAGCCCTGACGCCATCGACCGTGCCGAAGACCGTGAGCGTTTCCAGCAAATGGTCCAGCGCCTGAACCTGCGTCAGCCGCCAAACGCCACCGTGCGCAGCGAAGACGAAGCCATTCGTGCCGCGGCCAAGATCGGTTACCCGTTGGTGGTGCGCCCGTCCTACGTACTGGGCGGTCGTGCGATGGAAATCGTCTACGAAGAAGAAGAACTCAAGCGCTACCTGCGTGAAGCGGTTCAAGTGTCCAACGACAGCCCGGTGCTGCTGGACCACTTCCTCAACTGCGCCATCGAGATGGACGTGGATGCGGTCTGCGACGGCAAGGACGTGGTGATCGGCGCAATCATGCAGCACATCGAACAGGCCGGCGTTCACTCCGGTGACTCCGCGTGCTCGCTGCCGCCGTACTCGCTGCCGGCGCACATCCAGGACGAGATGCGCGAACAGGTCAAGAAAATGGCCCTGGAACTGGGCGTGGTCGGCCTGATGAACGTGCAGTTGGCGCTGCAAGGCGAAGACATCTACGTCATCGAAGTCAACCCGCGCGCTTCCCGTACCGTACCGTTCGTGTCCAAGTGCATCGGTGTTTCCCTGGCGATGATCGCAGCACGCGTGATGGCCGGTAAAACCCTGAAAGAACTGGGTTTCACCAAGGAAATCATCCCGAACTTCTACAGCGTGAAAGAGGCGGTGTTCCCGTTCGCCAAATTCCCTGGTGTTGACCCGATCCTCGGCCCAGAGATGAAGTCGACCGGTGAAGTGATGGGCGTGGGCGACACCTTCGGTGAAGCGTTCGCCAAGGCCCAGATGGGTGCCAGCGAAGTATTGCCGACCGGCGGTACTGCGTTCATCAGCGTACGCGACGACGACAAGCCACTGGTTGCGGGCGTGGCCCGTGATCTGATCAACTTGGGCTTCGAAGTGGTTGCCACTGCCGGGACTGCCAAGCTGATCGAGGCTGCAGGCCTGAAAGTGCGCCGTGTGAACAAGGTGACCGAGGGTCGTCCGCACGTGGTCGACATGATCAAGAATGACGAAGTCACGCTGATCATCAACACCACCGAAGGTCGTCAGTCGATCGCTGATTCGTACTCCATTCGTCGTAATGCCCTGCAGCACAAGATTTACTGCACCACCACCATTGCTGCTGGCGAAGCCATCTGCGAAGCGCTGAAGTTCGGTCCCGAGAAGACCGTGCGCCGCTTGCAGGATCTACACGCAGGATTGAAGGCATGAGCATAACGAAGTACCCAATGACCGTTCAGGGCGCTCGCGCCCTGGAAGAAGAGCACACTCACCTGACCAAGGTCGTTCGTCCGAAGCTCAGCCAGGACATCGGTACGGCCCGCGAGTTGGGTGACTTGAAGGAGAACGCCGAATACCACGCTGCCCGCGAGCAGCAGGGTATGGTCGAGGCGCGGATCCGTGACATCGAAGGCCGCATGCAGAACGCGGTGATCATCGATGTGACGACCATTCCTCACACCGGCAAAGTGATTTTCGGCACCACCGTCGAAATCGCCAACGTCGAAACCGATGAAAGCGTGACTTACCAGATCGTTGGTGAGGACGAGGCTGACATCAAGCTGGGCAAGATTTCCGTCGGTTCGCCGATCGCTCGCGCCTTGATTGCCAAGGAAGAGGGTGATGTGGTCGCCGTGAAAACGCCTGGCGGTGTTATCGAGTACGAGATTGTCGAAGTTCGCCACGTCTGAAGGCCGGCGCCCGTTTCGTGCGGGCGCCATGCTTTGGCAACTGACCCAGATGTTGTGGGTCGGTGGCTTGTGGTTGTTGCAAATTGGTCTGTTGCCGGTGCTGGGCCGAATTGGCCTGGCGCCGCTGCTGATCGACGAAATTGCAGGTACGCTCAATACGCTGGTAGTGGGATTCGCTACGGCGTGTTTGATTTTTCAGGCTTTGGTGCTGATTAAGGCCGAGGGCCTTGCCAGTCTATGGCGGGATATACGCGGGCAACTGCTGTTGATGGCGCTGTATGCGTGCGCGATGTACTTCGTGGTGCGCTTCGGATGGCCGGATGCGCTGCGTTGGCAGGCGTTCAGCTATCTTGTTCTGGGCTTTTCCGGTCTGGTGCTGGTGTTGCAGCCGCTGCCGGGATGGAGTGGCAGGGTGCGCGAAGCACACCCTTGACCCTTGCCATCACTTGAAGCGATGGACGTTCGACAGCTGCTTGTTGACGCTGAAGTTCTTGCGGTAGATCAGCGCCATCTTGCCGATGACCTGAACCAGATCCGCTTTGCCGACCTTGCAGAGCTCTGCAATGGACGCCAGGCGCGATTCGCGATCGAGGATGTTGAGCTTGATCTTGATCAGCTCGTGATCCGCCAAAGCGCGTTCGAGTTCGGCTAACACACCTTCAGTCAAACCATTGTCTGCCACAATCAAAACCGGTTTCAGATGGTGGCCAATGGATTTGTACTGTTTCTTCTGCTCTTGAGTGAGCGGCATAATCTGACCCCTGCGTCTGATCTTGTAAAAAGCGGCGGCCAGTTTACCCGAGCGAGTCCGGGACCGCCCAGTTAATCACGACCCGTTTTAATTCCGAGGTATCCCGTGGCCCGTTCCAAGACAAGCCTTAAGTGGCTGCAAGAACATTTCAACGACCCATTCGTCAAAATGGCACAGAAAGACGGGTACCGTTCCCGCGCCAGCTACAAGCTGCTGGAGATCCAGGAAAAGGACCGTTTGATCCGCCCTGGCATGAGCGTAATCGACCTGGGTGCGGCTCCGGGTGGCTGGTCGCAGGTGACCAGTCGTCTGATTGGCGGGCAGGGCACACTGATCGCTTCTGACATTCTTGAAATGGACAGCATCCCCGACGTCACCTTCATTCAAGGCGACTTTACCGAGGATGCCGTGCTGGCCCAGATCCTCGACGCCGTCGGAAATAAAGAAGTAGACCTTGTGATTTCCGACATGGCCCCCAATATGAGTGGATTGCCGGCCGTTGATATGCCGCGCGCGATGTTCCTGTGCGAATTGGCACTGGATCTGTCGACGCGGGTGCTCAAGCCCGGTGGTGATTTTTTGATCAAGATCTTCCAGGGCGAAGGTTTCGACGAATTCCACAAGAGCGTTCGCCAGCAGTTCGAGAAGGTGCAGATGCGCAAGCCGACCTCGTCGCGCGACCGTTCTCGCGAGCAGTACCTGCTGGGTCGCGGTTTCCGCGGTCGCAGTGAGGATTGAGTGAGTTTTCGATCAGGCTGATAGGATTTTTGTATTACGCCTTGTCAGAATTAGCGAATATTGTGTAGGAAGTGTTTCACAAAGGGTTACAGACGGCGCCTGCCAAGTCGTAGGTAATGTAGTAAGTTAGGCCGGTGAATATCATGCGAAGCGCGCGCCAGTAGCGGAGCTTGCTTCAGAGGGTAGTTAATTGAACGATATGGCAAAGAATCTGATCCTGTGGTTGATCATCGCGGCTGTCCTGGTGACGGTGATGAACAACTTCTCCAGCCCTAACGAGCCGCAGACCCTCAACTATTCCGACTTCATCCAGCAGGTCAAGGATGGCAAGGTCGAGCGCGTGGCGGTTGATGGCTACGTGATTACCGGCAAGCGCAACGATGGCGACAGCTTCAAGACCATTCGCCCGGCGATCCAGGACAACGGCCTGATCGGCGACCTGGTGGACAACCACGTCGTGGTCGAAGGCAAGCAGCCTGAGCAGCAAAGCATCTGGACCCAGCTCCTGGTCGCCAGCTTCCCGATCCTGGTGATCATCGCCGTGTTCATGTTCTTCATGCGGCAGATGCAGGGCGGTGCCGGTGGCAAGGGCGGGCCGATGAGCTTTGGCAAGAGCAAGGCGCGCCTGCTCTCCGAGGATCAGGTGAAAACTACCCTGGCTGACGTTGCCGGTTGCGACGAAGCCAAGGAAGAAGTCGGCGAACTGGTCGAGTTCCTGCGCGATCCGGGCAAGTTCCAGCGCCTGGGTGGCCGCATTCCTCGCGGTGTGCTGATGGTCGGTCCTCCGGGTACCGGTAAAACCCTGCTGGCCAAGGCTATCGCCGGCGAAGCCAAAGTACCTTTCTTCACCATTTCCGGCTCCGACTTCGTCGAGATGTTCGTCGGTGTGGGTGCCAGCCGTGTTCGCGACATGTTCGAACAGGCCAAGAAACACGCTCCATGCATCATCTTCATCGACGAAATCGATGCGGTCGGTCGCCATCGTGGCGCTGGCATGGGTGGTGGTCACGACGAACGCGAGCAGACGCTCAACCAGCTGCTGGTCGAGATGGACGGCTTCGAAATGAATGACGGCATCATCGTGATTGCCGCGACCAACCGTCCTGACGTACTGGACCCTGCGTTGCTGCGTCCAGGCCGTTTCGACCGTCAGGTTGTGGTCGGTCTGCCGGACATTCGTGGCCGCGAACAGATTCTCAAGGTTCACATGCGCAAAGTGCCAATGGGTGACGACGTTGCTCCGGCCGTGATCGCTCGTGGTACCCCAGGCTTCTCCGGTGCCGATCTGGCCAACCTGGTGAACGAGGCATCGCTGTTCGCTGCCCGTGCCGGCAAGCGCATCGTCGAAATGAAAGAGTTCGAACTGGCGAAAGACAAGATCATGATGGGCGCCGAGCGCAAGTCCATGGTCATGTCCGAGAAAGAAAAGCAGAACACGGCTTATCACGAAGCGGGCCACGCCATTGTGGGGCGCGTCGTGCCTGAGCATGATCCGGTGTACAAGGTGTCTATCATCCCGCGCGGTCGTGCGTTGGGTGTCACCATGTTCCTGCCGGAAGAGGATCGTTACAGTCTGTCCAAGCGCGCACTGATCAGCCAGATCTGCTCGCTGTATGGCGGTCGTATCGCTGAAGAAATGACCCTGGGCTTCGATGGCGTGACCACCGGTGCTTCCAACGACATCATGCGTGCCAGCCAGATTGCGCGGAACATGGTGACCAAGTGGGGTCTTTCGGAAAAGCTCGGTCCGTTGATGTATGCCGAAGAAGAGGGTGAAGTGTTCCTCGGTCGCGGCGGTGGCGGTCAAAATGCAAGCTTCTCCGGCGAGACAGCCAAGCTGATCGACTCCGAAGTGCGTAGCATCATCGATCAGTGCTACGGCACGGCGAAGCAGATTCTCACTGACAACCGTGACAAGCTCGATGCCATGGCTGATGCCTTGATGAAGTACGAAACCATCGATGCCGAGCAGATCGACGACATCATGGCGGGTCGTACGCCTCGCGAGCCACGCGACTGGTCGGGTGGCACGGGTACTTCCGGCACCCCGCCGGTGGTACAGGATGAGCGTCCGGAAACACCGATCGGCGGTCCTGCTGCTGACGTATAAGGTTTGAAATGACTTCTGTTCAGTCCTCGACCCGGTTGCCTTGCGGCAACCGGGTTCTTGATTTGGCCCAGACGCATGTCATGGGTATCCTCAATGTCACTCCAGATTCGTTCTCCGATGGTGGCCAATACAGCCAGCTCGACGCGGCCATGCGCCACGCCGAAGCCATGGTGGCGGCTGGCGCGACGCTGATCGATGTTGGTGGCGAGTCCACCCGTCCCGGTGCCAGGGCGGTGTCGCCGCTGGAAGAGCTGGAGCGCGTAGCGCCGATTGTCGAGCGCATTGCTCGCGAGCTGGACGTGATCATCTCGGTCGACACCTCAACGCCAGCCGTCATGCGTGAAACTGCGCGTCTGGGTGCCGGGTTGATCAATGACGTACGTTCGTTGCGTCGCGATGGTGCGCTGGATGCCGCGGCGGCCACTGGTCTGCCGGTTTGCCTGATGCATATGCTGGGCGAGCCGGGTGATATGCAGGACAATCCGCAGTATCAGAACGTTACAAGGGAAGTCGGTGAGTTTCTCGCCGAGCGCATGGTTCAATGTTCTTTGGTGGGCATTCCTGCGGGGCGGATCATTCTTGACCCCGGCTTTGGCTTCGCCAAGACCTTGCAGCACAATCTGAGCTTGTTCAAACATATGGAAGCCCTGCATGCCCTGGGGCGGCCCCTGTTGGTCGGGGTTTCGCGAAAGAGCATGATTGGCCAGGCATTGAATCGTCCGGTGGGAGACCGGCTGTATGGCGGTTTGGCGCTCGCGGCGCTGGCTTCGGCGAAAGGTGCGCGTATATTGCGCGTCCATGATGTAGCCGAAACAGTGGATGTGGTGCGGATGATCGCCGCAGTGGAATCAGCCGAATAAGAATGATGGAGCACTTATGAGCAAAAAATATTTTGGCACCGACGGTATTCGTGGGCGTGTCGGTGAATACCCGATTACTCCTGATTTCATGCTCAAGCTCGGCTGGGCTGCAGGCATGGCGTTCCGCAAGATGGGCGCCTGCAAGGTATTGGTAGGCAAGGACACCCGGATCTCCGGCTACATGTTCGAGTCTGCACTTGAGGCGGGACTTACTTCCGCGGGTGCCGATGTGATGCTCCTGGGGCCGATGCCGACCCCGGCGATTGCCTACCTGACACGCACCTTCCATGCCGAGGCCGGCATTGTGATCAGTGCGTCGCACAATCCGCATGATGACAATGGCATCAAGTTCTTCTCCGGCAAAGGCACCAAGCTTCCGGATGAGGTTGAGCTGATGATCGAAGAATTGCTCGATACACCAATGACCGTGGTGGAGTCGAGCAAGATCGGTAAGGTATCGCGAATCAACGACGCTTCGGGACGCTATATCGAATTCTGCAAGAGCAGTGTGCCCACCGGCACCAGCTTCACCGGCATGAAGATCGTGATCGATTGCGCTCACGGTGCGACTTATAAAGTGGCGCCGAGTGTGTTCCGTGAGCTGGGCGCGGAAGTCGTCGTGCTGTCGGCGCAGCCGAACGGGTTGAATATCAACGACAATTGCGGTTCGACCCACATGGGGCCGCTGCAGGCTGCCGTCGTGGCTGAGCATGCCGATCTGGGCATCGCCTTCGATGGTGACGGCGATCGTGTTCAGATGGTCGACCACACAGGTGCGGTGGTCGATGGCGACGAGTTGCTGTTCATCATTGCCCGTGACCTGCATGAGTGCGACAAGCTGCAGGGCGGCGTCGTTGGAACCCTGATGAGTAACCTGGGGCTGGAGCTGGCCCTGGCTGATCTCGGTGTTCCCTTCGTGCGTGCCAATGTCGGTGACCGCTATGTGATTGCCGAATTGTTGGAGCGCAACTGGATCGTGGGCGGTGAAAACTCCGGACACGTTGTGTGCTTCAGTCACACCACCACGGGTGATGCAATCATTGCTGCGCTGCAGGTGCTGATGGGGCTGCGCAGGCGGGATGAAAGTCTGGCGCAGGCTCGTCAGGCGCTGCGCAAGTGCCCTCAGGTGCTGATCAATGTGCGTTTCGGCGGTGGTGCAAATCCCCTGGAGCATCCATCGGTCAAGGAAGCCAGCGAACGTGTGACCAAGGCCATGGCAGGTCGGGGGCGTGTGCTGCTGCGCAAGTCCGGAACCGAGCCGCTGGTGCGTGTGATGGTCGAAGGTGAAGACGAAACCCTGGTTCGCGGCTATGCCGAAGAGCTGGCAAAACTGGTTACTGAAGTTTCTGCCTGAATTCGGCTTGCCAGCCTTGATTGTGTTGGGTAACATCTGCGCCCACTTTGACCGACGAGGTACAGCATGCGTCGCCCTATGGTAGCTGGTAACTGGAAGATGCACGGTACCCGCGCCAGCGTCGCTGAGCTGATCAACGGCCTTCGTGACTTGGCCTTGCCGAGCGGTGTTGATGTCGCGGTATTCCCGCCTTTTTTGCATATCAATCAAGTGATTGATGGCTTGAAAGGAAAGTCGATTTCGGTCGGCGCGCAGAATTCTGCGGTGGAGTCCGGGCAAGGTGCGTTGACCGGTGAAGTTGCACCGAGTCAGTTGGTGGATGCAGGTTGTTCCCTGGTGCTTGTCGGGCACTCCGAACGCCGCCAGATCATGGGCGAGCAGGACGGAATGCTGATCCGCAAGTTCGCAGCGGCACAGGCATGTGGCTTGATTCCGGTGTTGTGCATAGGGGAAACCCTTGAGCAGCGTGAAGCCGGAAAGACTCTTGAGGTTGTCTCGCGTCAGCTGGGCAGTATCATTGAGGAGCTGGGTGTCAGTGCCTTTGCCAAGGCAGTGATCGCTTACGAGCCGGTCTGGGCCATTGGCACCGGGCTGACTGCAACGCCGCAACAGGCGCAGGATGTGCACGCAGCCATTCGCGCCCAGTTGGCGGCAGAGAATTCTGAAGTCGCACAAGGTGTACGGCTTCTATACGGCGGCAGCGTGAAGGCGGCCAATGCGGTCGAACTGTTCGGCATGCCGGATATCGATGGGGGCCTCATTGGTGGGGCTTCCCTGAATGCAGATGAGTTCGGTGCGATTTGTCGCGCCGCGGGAAACTGAAAAAATGCTGGAAACAGTCGTAGTCGTTTTTCATCTGCTGGGTGCATTGGGCGTAGTAGCTCTGGTTTTGCTGCAGCAGGGTAAAGGTGCGGACGCTGGCGCGTCTTTCGGAGCAGGTGCTTCAAATACTGTGTTCGGAAGCCAAGGTTCCTCTACCTTTCTTAGTAAGTTTACTGCTATACTTGCCGCAGGTTTTTTCATAACCAGCTTAGGGTTAGGTTACTTTGCTAAAGAGAAGGCTCACCAGCTGACTCAAGTAGGTCTCCCAAATCCAGCGGTACTGGAAGTTCCAAAGCAACAACCGGCTTCTGATGATGTCCCGGTGCTTCAAGAGCAAAAGTCGGCTACTCCAGCGACTGACGTACCTCCAGCTCAAGAGCAGAAGTAAGAAGGGCTTCAAACGTAGTATTGCCGAGGTGGTGGAATTGGTAGACACGCAACCTTGAGGTGGTTGTGCCCATAGGGTGTAGGGGTTCGAGTCCCCTTCTCGGTACCAATTAGTCAGGAGAGCCCGCTGTTGCGGGCTTTCTTGCAGGTGGAAGGTTACATTGACCCTGTAGGGGATCGGTCGTATACTTCCGCCCCAGCTTTGTCGCGGGGTGGAGCAGTCTGGTAGCTCGTCGGGCTCATAACCCGAAGGTCGTCGGTTCAAATCCGGCCCCCGCAACCAGTTTAAGGAGCCCCTTTTAAGGGGCTTTTTGTTAGCTGGACACTTTCTACGCCGCTGTTCGACGGCGTTTCAAGGATGGGCGTTTCGCCCATTTTTTTATTTTGCATAGCATGCACATACATGCACTAGGGGGTTCAGGTGTCGAGCAAGCTAGAAGAGTTGCAGGCCTTGCTGGCCCCGGTGGTCGTGGCCCTAGGCTATGAATGCTGGGGTATCGAGTTTTCGGCTCAGGGTCGTCACTCGATGTTGCGCGTTTATATCGATAAAGAAGGCGGCGTGCTGGTGGACGATTGTGCCATCGTCAGCCGTCAGATCAGCGGTGTGCTGGATGTTGAAGATCCGATCTCCGTTGAATACACCCTTGAAGTTTCCTCGCCTGGCATGGAACGCCCTCTGTTCACTCTTGAGCAGTTTGCAAAATTTGCCGGTGAACAAGTGAAGATCAAGCTGCGCTCGCCTTTTGAAGGACGACGCAACTTTCAGGGCCTTCTGCGCGGCGTAGAAGAGCAGGATGTCGTGGTGCAGGTAGAAGACCATGAGTTCCTGTTGCCGATCGATATGATCGACAAGGCCAACATTATTCCCAGTTTTGACTGAGGCGTGCCAGATACTGCGGATCCCGCGGATCCAATGGCTTGCGAAAGGCGAGGCGTACGATGAGCAAAGAAGTACTGCTGGTTGTTGAGTCGGTATCCAACGAAAAGGGTGTACCGGCAAACGTGATTTTTGAAGCGCTGGAGCTGGCCCTGGCCACTGCGACCAAAAAGCGTTTCGAAGACGAAGTTGATCTGCGTGTGGAAATCAACCGCCACACGGGTGCCTACGAGACTTTCCGTCGCTGGACGGTCGTCGAAGAGGCAGACCTGGACGATCCGGCCATCGAAACCTGGCCGAGCAAGGTTGCTGAAACGCACCCTGGCGCCAAGGTCGGTGACGTTGTCGAAGAGAAAATCGAGTCCATCGAATTCGGCCGCATTGCTGCACAGACTGCCAAGCAAGTCATCGTGCAGAAAGTTCGCGAAGCCGAGCGCGCTCAGGTTGTTGACGCTTATCGCGAGCGCCTGGGTGAAATCATCTCCGGCACCGTGAAAAAAGTCACCCGCGACAACGTGATCGTTGATCTGGGCAACAACGCCGAAGCGTTGCTGGCCCGTGAAGACATCATTTCTCGCGAAACTTTCCGGGTTGGCGTGCGTCTGCGTGCGCTGCTCAAGGAAATCCGCACCGAGAACCGCGGCCCGCAGCTGATCCTGTCGCGTACCGCGCCGGAAATGCTGATCGAGTTGTTCCGCATCGAAGTGCCGGAAATTGCCGAAGGCCTGATCGAAGTGATGGCTGCGTCCCGTGATCCGGGATCCCGCGCCAAGATCGCCGTTCGCTCCAAGGACAAACGCATCGACCCGCAAGGCGCCTGCATCGGTATGCGCGGTTCGCGCGTCCAGGCAGTGTCGGGTGAGTTGGGTGGTGAGCGTGTTGACATCGTTCTGTGGGACGACAACCCGGCTCAGTTCGTGATCAACGCCATGTCCCCGGCCGAGGTTGCGGCAATTATCGTTGACGAAGATGCCCACGCAATGGACATCGCCGTTGGCGCAGACAATCTGGCTCAGGCCATTGGTCGCGGTGGTCAGAACGTGCGTCTGGCCAGCCAGTTGACTGGCTGGACCCTGAACGTGATGACCGAATCGGACATCCAGGCTAAGCAGCAAGCAGAAACCGGCGACATCCTGCGCAACTTCATCGACGAGCTGGAAGTCGACGAAGAGCTGGCTCAGGTGCTGGTAGATGAAGGCTTCACCAGCCTGGAAGAGATTGCCTACGTACCGCTGGAAGAAATGCTCAACATCGACGGCTTTGACGAGGAAATCGTCAACGAGCTTCGCGCTCGTGCCAAGGATCGCTTGTTGACCAAAGCCATCGCTACTGAGGAAAAGCTGGCAGACGCCCATCCGGCCGAAGACCTGCTCTCGCTTGAGGGTATGGACAAGGATTTGGCGATGGAACTGGCGGTGCGCGGCGTAGTTACCCGCGAAGACCTGGCCGAGCAGTCTATTGACGACCTGCTCGACATCGACGGCATTGACGATGATCGTGCCGGCAAGTTGATCATGGCCGCCCGAGCCCACTGGTTCGAGTAATTAGGCGCGGCCTGAGGAGAGAAGTGCATGACGCAAGTCACGGTGAAACAACTGGCCGATGAGGTCAAAACACCGGTAGAGCGCCTGTTGCAGCAGATGCGTGAGGCAGGTCTGCCGCACACCGCCGCCGAAGAAAGTGTGACTGACAGTGAGAAGCAATCGTTGCTGACTCACTTGAAAAGCAGCCACAAGGCGAAAGTGGAAGAACCACGCAAGATTACGCTGCAGCGTAAAACCACCAGCACCCTGCGGGTTGCCGGCAGCAAAAGCATCAGCGTTGAAGTACGCAAGAAGAAAGTCTTCGTACAGCGCAGCCCGGAAGAAATCGAAGCCGAGCGCAAGCGTGAACTGGATGAACGTCGCGCAGTAGAAAATGCTGCACGTCAGAAGGCTGAAGAAGAAGCCAAGCGTCGCGCCGAAGAAGAAGCGCGTCGCCAGCCTGCTGCTGCGCCGACCGCTCCAGCCGAACCTGTTGCAGCGCCTGCTGTGGTAGCCGAGCCAGTGCGTGAAAGCGCACCGGTTGTGGCAGCTGCTCCGGCACCTGCGGCAGACACTCGCAAGCGCGACGAACAGCGTCGTCCGGACAAACCACGTGCCGACGACAACAATCGTCGCGGTGGTGGCGATGGCGAGCGCAAAAACGCTCCGCATCGTGCTTCGGTCAAGGAAAAGGCGCCAGCGCCACGCGTTGCCCCACGTACTACCGACGAAGAAAGCGATGGCTTCCGTCGTGGTGGTCGCGGCAAGGCCAAGCTGAAGAAGCGCAACGCCCACGGTTTCCAGAGCCCGACCGGCCCTGTCGTGCGCGAAGTGAAGATCGGCGAGACCATCACTGTGGGCGATCTGGCCCAGCAGATGTCGGTCAAGGCTGCTGAAATCATCAAGTTCATGTTCAAACTGGGTACTCCAGCGACCATCAACCAGGTACTGGATCAGGAAACTGCCCAACTGGTTGCCGAAGAGCTGGGCCACAAAGTGACCCTGGTCAGCGACACCGCCCTGGAAGATTCCCTGGCCGAGTCCCTGAAGTTTGAAGGCGAGGCAGTTTCCCGTGCTCCAGTCGTGACCGTAATGGGCCACGTTGACCACGGTAAGACTTCCCTGCTCGACTACATCCGTCGTGCCAAGGTTGCTGCTGGCGAAGCCGGCGGCATCACCCAGCACATCGGTGCGTACCACGTTGAAACCGACCGTGGCATGGTGACGTTCCTCGACACCCCTGGTCACGCCGCGTTTACCGCGATGCGTGCCCGTGGTGCCAAGGCGACCGACATCGTGATCCTGGTGGTTGCAGCGGACGACGGCGTAATGCCGCAAACCATCGAAGCTGTTCAGCACGCCCAGGCTGCTGGCGTTCCGCTGGTTGTCGCTGTGAACAAGATCGACAAGCCAGGTGCTGACCTCGATCGCATCCGTAGCGAACTGTCGGTACACGGCGTGACTTCGGAAGAGTGGGGTGGCGACACTCCATTCGTACCGGTTTCGGCGAAGATGGGTACCGGTGTAGACGAACTGCTCGAAGCCGTTCTGCTGCAAGCCGAAGTCCTGGAACTGACTGCAACCCCATCGGCTCCTGGCCGTGGTGTCGTGGTTGAGTCCCGCCTGGACAAGGGCCGTGGCCCGGTGGCTACCGTGCTGGTTCAAGACGGTACCCTGCGTCAGGGCGACATGGTCCTGGTCGGTTCGAACTATGGCCGCGTGCGCGCCATGCTCGACGAGAACGGCAAGCCAATCAAGGAAGCCGGTCCGGCCATCCCTGTCGAGATCCTCGGCCTGGACGGTACCCCGGACGCTGGCGACGAGATGAGCGTGGTTGCCGACGAGAAGAAAGCCCGTGAAGTGGCTCTGTTCCGTCAAGGCAAGTTCCGCGAAGTCAAATTGGCTCGCGCTCACGCCGGCAAGCTGGAAAACATCTTCGAAAGCATGGGTCAGGAAGAGAAGAAGACGCTCAACATCGTCCTCAAATCCGACGTCCGTGGTTCGCTCGAAGCGTTGAACGGCGCCTTGAACGGCCTGGGTAACGACGAAGTGCAAGTGCGTGTGGTCGGTGGCGGCGTCGGTGGTATCACCGAATCCGATGCCAACCTGGCACTGGCCTCCAACGCTGTACTGTTCGGCTTCAACGTGCGTGCCGATGCCGGCGCGCGCAAGATCGTCGAGCAGGAAGGTCTGGATATGCGTTACTACAACGTGATCTACGACATCATCGAAGACGTCAAGAAAGCCCTGACCGGTATGCTCGGCAGCGATGTTCGCGAGAACATCCTGGGCATCGCCGAAGTGCGTGACGTGTTCCGTTCGCCGAAGTTTGGCGCGATCGCCGGTTGCATGGTTATCGAAGGTGTTGTGCACCGTAACCGTCCAATCCGTGTACTGCGTGAAGACATCGTTATCTTCGAAGGCGAGCTGGAATCCCTGCGCCGCTTCAAGGATGACGCTTCCGAAGTACGTGCCGGCATGGAATGCGGTATCGGCGTGAAGAGCTACAACGACGTCAAGGTCGGTGACAAGATCGAAGTCTTCGAGAAGGTGCAGGTTGCTCGCAGCCTCTAATTCGCGCACTTCAGGAGCCGTGACGGGTAGCCGCATGCAAATGCTCAATTCGTCACCAGGACTCTAAACGCAACGCCCGGTCTGGCTTTTGTCAGGCCGGGCGTTTGCCGCTTTCAGACCTTGCGGGTTTCACCGTGGGGCAGTTACAGGTAACAAGACATGGCAAAAGAATACAGCCGTACCCAACGTATCGGCGATCAGATGCAGCGTGAGCTGGCACAACTGATCCGTCGTGAAGTCAAAGACCCGCGCGTCGGCCTGGTCACCATTACCGCAGTGGAAGTCAGCCGTGACGTCGGTCACGCCAAGATCTTCATCACCGTGATGGGGCAGGACAGTGCCGAAGAAATCGCACAAAGCATCAAGGTGCTGAACTCCGCCGCCGGTTTCCTGCGCATGCAGCTGGCTCGCGAGATGAAGCTGCGCAGCGTTCCACAGCTGCACTTCCACTACGACGAAAGCGTCGTGCGTGGTGCGCATCTGTCGGCATTGATCGAGCGCGCAGTGGCTGAAGACAATCAGCATCCGGTTGCGGCAGAAGCCGAAGACACCAAGGAGTAACCGGTGGCTCAGGTCAAACGTATCCGTCGTAACGTCAGCGGCATTATCCTTCTCGACAAGCCGCTGGGGTTCACCTCCAACGCGGCCTTGCAGAAGGTTCGCTGGTTGCTCAACGCCGAAAAGGCAGGTCATACCGGCAGTCTCGATCCCTTGGCCTCCGGCGTGTTGCCGCTGTGCTTCGGCGAGGCCACCAAGTTCTCGCAATACCTGCTCGATTCCGACAAGGGTTACGAAACCCTGGCGCAACTGGGCAAGACCACCACCACGGCGGATGCCGAAGGTGAAGTTTTGCAGGAGCGCCCGGTGACCGTTGGTCGCTCCGATATCGAGGCTGTACTGCCGAAATTTCGTGGGCAAATCAGTCAGATACCGCCGATGTACTCGGCGCTCAAGCGTGATGGTCAGCCGCTGTACAAGCTGGCGCGTGCAGGCGAAGTAGTGGAGCGCGAACCGCGTTCTGTTACTATTACGCGCTTGGAATTGCTGGCCTTCGAAGGAGATACTGCGCGGCTGGCGGTGGATTGCAGCAAAGGCACCTATATCCGTACCCTGGTGGAGGATATCGGTGAGCAACTCGGTTGTGGCGCTTACGTTGCAGAACTGCGACGTACCCAGGCCGGGCCATTCACCCTGGCGCAGACGGTTACTCTCGAAGAGCTGGAAGCGGTACATGCCGAAGGCGGCAACGAAGCGGTCGATCGCTTCCTGATGCCATCGGACAGCGGTCTGCTGGATTGGCCACTGTTGCAGTTCTCGGAAGCGAGTGCGTTCTACTGGCTCAACGGCCAGCCGGTACGCGCCCCGGATGCTCCGAAGTTCGGCATGGTGCGGGTACAGGATCACAATGGTCGCTTCATCGGTATCGGTGAAGTGAGCGAAGACGGGCGCATCGCGCCGCGTCGACTGATTCGGTCAGAATGACCGAACGAGGGTGGCTGTTAACAGGCACGGTCACTACTCATTTTTAGATACAGGGATTTGTCCCTGGCCTGTTGAAACTGTTTTTCGACAAACAGTTTCCTGATAAAAGGATTGCCTCATGGCTCTCGACGTTCAAGAAAAAGCTCAAATCGTTGCTGACTACCAGCAAGCTGTTGGTGACACTGGTTCGCCAGAAGTGCAAGTTGCACTGCTGACCGCCAACATCAACAAGTTGCAAGGTCACTTCAAGGCCAACGGTAAAGACCACCACTCCCGTCGTGGTCTGATCCGCATGGTTAACCAGCGTCGTAAGCTGCTGGACTACCTGAAAGGCAAGGATCTGGGTCGCTATCAGACTCTGATCGGTCGCCTGGGTCTGCGTCGCTAATAAGCGATTGCGCTAGAGGTTGGTTGTCTGTCGTGCACCAGCGGGTTTCCCGCCGGCGCATGGCAGGCTCCCAGCCTCAAGTTTTATCTGGATACCTGCTTTGCCTGAGTAACACCTGGACAAACCGGTCGGGCCGATTCCCGACATTGCCCAAGAATTTCGCAAGAAACCAGTTCCCCCAAGAGCCACAAAGAAGGTAGGACACCGTGAACCCGGTAATCAAAAAATTCCAGTTCGGTCAGTCGACCGTTACCCTCGAGACTGGCCGCATCGCCCGTCAGGCCTCCGGCGCAGTATTGGTCACCGTTGACGACGACGTCAGCGTATTGGTGACCGTAGTCGGTGCCAAGCAAGCCGATCCAGGCAAGGGCTTCTTCCCTCTGTCTGTTCACTACCAGGAAAAGACTTACGCTGCCGGTAAGATCCCTGGCGGTTTCTTCAAGCGCGAAGGCCGTCCTTCCGAGAAAGAAACCCTGACTTCCCGACTGATCGACCGTCCGATCCGTCCGCTGTTCCCTGAAGGTTTCATGAACGAAGTGCAGGTTGTCTGCACCGTCGTTTCCACCAGCAAGAAGACCGATCCGGACATCGCTGCGATGATCGGTACCTCGGCTGCCCTGGCGATCTCCGGCATTCCTTTCGATGGCCCGATCGGCGCTGCCCGCGTTGCGTTCCACGAAAGCACCGGCTACCTGCTGAACCCGACTTACGAGCAGCAAGCTGCTTCGAGCCTGGACATGGTCGTTGCCGGTACTTCGGACGCCGTGCTGATGGTTGAATCGGAAGCCAAAGAGCTGACCGAAGACCAGATGCTGGGTGCGGTACTGTTTGCTCACGACGAGTTCCAGGTTGTGATCAACGCGGTCAAAGAACTGGCTGCCGAAGCTGCCAAGCCAACCTGGACCTGGGCTCCTGCACCAGAGGCCACCGAACTGCTGGGCGCTATCCGTGCCGAGTTCGGCGAAGCGATCTCCCAGGCCTACACCATCACCGTCAAGGCCGACCGTTACGCTCGCCTGGGCGAGCTGAAGGACCAGGTCGTTGCCAAGCTGTCCGGTGAAGAAGGCCAGCCTTCCGCTTCCGACGTCAAAGCGGCTTTCGGTGAAATCGAATACCGCACCGTTCGCGAAAACATCGTAAACGGCAAGCCACGTATCGACGGTCGCGACACCCGCACCGTACGTCCGCTGAACATCGAAGTCGGCGTTCTGCCAAAAACCCACGGTTCTGCCCTGTTCACCCGTGGCGAAACCCAGGCCCTGGTCGTTGCAACGCTGGGTACTGCCCGTGATGCACAGCTGCTGGACACCCTGGAAGGCGAGAAAAAAGACCCGTTCATGCTGCACTACAACTTCCCTCCGTTCTCGGTGGGCGAGTGTGGTCGCATGGGTGGCGCTGGTCGTCGTGAAATCGGTCACGGCCGTCTGGCCCGTCGTTCGGTTTCGGCCATGCTGCCTGCCGCTGACGTGTTCCCGTACACCATCCGTGTAGTGTCGGAAATCACCGAATCCAACGGTTCCAGCTCGATGGCTTCCGTTTGCGGTGCTTCCCTGGCCCTGATGGACGCCGGTGTGCCGATGAAGGCACCGGTTGCCGGTATCGCCATGGGTCTGGTCAAAGAAGGCGAGAAGTTCGCCGTCCTGACCGACATCCTGGGTGACGAAGACCACCTGGGCGACATGGACTTCAAGGTAGCCGGTACCGCCAAAGGCGTCACCGCGCTGCAGATGGACATCAAGATCAAGGGCATCACCGAAGAAATCATGGAGATCGCTCTGGGCCAAGCCCTGGAAGCGCGCCTGAACATCCTCGGCCAGATGAACCAGATCATTGGCCAGTCGCGTACCGAACTGTCGGCCAATGCTCCGACCATGATCGCGATGAAGATCGACACCGACAAGATCCGTGACGTTATCGGTAAAGGCGGCGCGACCATCCGTGCGATCTGCGAAGAAACCAAGGCTTCGATCGACATCGAAGACGATGGTTCTATCAAGATCTTCGGCGAAACCAAGGAAGCCGCTGAAGCTGCACGTCAGCGCGTTCTGGGTATCACCGCTGAAGCCGAGATCGGCAAGATCTACGTCGGCAAGGTTGAGCGCATCGTCGACTTCGGCGCATTCGTCAACATCCTGCCGGGCAAGGACGGTCTGGTTCACATCTCGATGCTGAGCGACGCTCGCGTAGAGAAAGTGACCGACATCCTGAAAGAAGGCCAGGAAGTGGAAGTGCTGGTACTGGACGTGGACAACCGCGGCCGTATCAAACTGTCCATCAAAGACGTGGCAGCAGCCAAGGCTTCGGGCGTTTAATCGCGCCTCACGCCTGACCGCTTCAACGTTGTAAAAAATGCCCCGCCGTGAAAACGGCGGGGCATTTTTTTGTCTGCGAAACATCGAGACATTGCGCGAAGTTGCCGGACCTCGATAGCAGTGCTAGGTTTAGCCCACCGCCCGTGTAGCTCAGCCGGTAGAGCAGCGCACTCGTAACGCGAAGGTCGCAGGTTCGATTCCTGTCTCGGGCACCATCTCCCCCCTTGTTATTTCACCTTTCTGCTCAAGTCCTCGACGGTCCGCTTGAGGTTGTCGAGTTCGCGCTCCTGATCGCTGACTTCCCGTTTCAGGCTGGAAATCTCGCTGCTGTTTGAACTGGAGCTGGAGCCGCTATTGCGTTTGAGTTCTTCAACCTGCTTGCCGAGGTTGTTGATGTCGCGCTCCTGCTCGGCCACCTTGCGCTTGAGCTCGTCGATTTCCCTGCTGCTGGAGCTTGAGCTGGAACCGTTGTTGCGCTTGAGATCCTCAATCGTGCGTTGTTGTTCGCTGACGGTTTTCTTCAGGTCTTCGACATTCCCTGAGGTGTCCTTCAGCGACTTTTGCATGCTTTGCAGGTCATCGGCACTTATCACGGTTTTGACCAGGGTGTATTTGTCGTACTCGTAGTGCAGAACCGGGATCTTGTCGCCAAACGAGGGGGGGCCGCTGCTCACTTCGATAGCGGCCAGCACCGGAAACGGTAGTGCCAGGCTGGCGAACAATGCGGTTGCAAGCACAACAGACGAAGATTTGGAAATGCTGCGCATCACTGAGGTTCCTTGTGAAATGCCGATATGGCACATTGCTATGACTGGGGATTTGAATTTATGTTCCCGCCGCCATCAGCGCATCCTGTGCACAACTTTTTGTGGGGAGATGTAAAGAGACGTGCAAATCGTCCGACAAACATCCTATATTCGGAGCCTGCATGAGCTTCGCCCAGCAGTTTTCAGATGATCCCGAATGGTTCTGAAGGCCAGACAGACCGGACTACAAGCGGTTCTTCTGCGTCAGAGAGATCCTTGATGATCCAGATCCATCTTCCATTCCCCAGATCAGCGAGAACAACATGACCGTAAAAGAATTGAGCCAAGAAAAAAGACACGAAGAAGCCCTCAAGAAGTACGTGCTGGACGCGCCCGAATTGATGGACGAGATCAAGGACTTGAGTCCGGACGATCAGAAAGACCAGATTCAATGGGCCTTCGAGGATGAAGCTGAAGCCCAGGGCTTGCAGCCGTGGGAATTGACGCTCAAGTACACCTCGACCCCGGAGGAATACGAAGCAGAACGCCTGAAGTTGCATAAAGAAGCGGCCGAAGTTTTAGGCGTCGAGTGGGAAGAATACTGCGAGATGAACAATCTGGTGGTTTGAAACAAAAACGCCAGCCTTTTCGAGGCTGGCGTTTTTTATTGCGCGATGGTTTCAGATACTGAGACGCATCGATAGATCGACCGCCTTCACATCCTTGGTCATTGCACCGATCGAAATGTAATCCACCCCGGTCCGGGCAATCGGCAGCAACGTGCTCTCGTTGATCCCGCCGCTGGCTTCCAGCTTGGCCTTGCCGGCATTCAGGCGCACGGCTTCGCGCATGTCGTCCAGGCTCAGTTCGTCGAGCATGATGATGTCGGCACCGGCCGCCAACGCTTCTTTCAGTTCATCCAGGCTTTCCACTTCAATCTCGACCGGTTTGCCCGGGGCGATCTTGTGCGCGGCGGCGATGGCCTGCGCGATGCCGCCGCTGGCGGCGATGTGGTTTTCCTTGATCAGGAAGGCGTCATACAGGCCGATGCGGTGGTTGTGGCAACCGCCGCAGGTTACGGCGTACTTTTGCGCCAGGCGTAGCCCCGGCAGTGTCTTGCGGGTGTCGAGCAGCTTGACCTGGGTCTCGGCCACGAAGTCCGCCAGGTATTGCGCGCGGGTCGCCACACCGGAGAGCAGTTGCAGGAAGTTCAGGGCGCTGCGTTCGCCGGTCAGCAGTGAGCGCGCGGGGCCTTCGAGGTGGAACAGCACCTGATTGGGCGTCACCCGTTCACCGTCGGCAACCTGCCAGTGCACTGCCACCCGTGGGTCCAGTTGCCGAAACACGTTATCCACCCAGGCGGTACCGCTGATGACGGCCGCATCGCGGGTGATGATGGTGGCTTTGGCCAGGCGTTCGGCCGGGATCAACTGCGCGGTGATGTCGCCGCTGCCGATGTCTTCACGCAACGCACGGCGCACGTTGGCTTCGATTTCGGCGGTCAGATCGGCGAGACGTAGATTCGGCATAACGGACTCCACAAACAAAGTGGCTCGATTATAGGGCCATGGCACGGACCAACCCAAGGCATCAGAGCATTACGTTGGCAATGGCGCCTGCATTTGGTCGAATCCCTGAGGGTGTCGGTGCGGGCCATCGCTACCGAGCAAACGCCTGTTTGAGATGAGGTGCAGAGTCTTCTGGCACAAAGGTGAGCTTTTACAAGATAATTCGCCTTGTATTTGACGTCATCAGTTTGACGAGTCGAAGCATCACCGTTCCAGGGAGGCCGAATGCACAACGACGGGAATGTAGTGCCTTTGCACAAGGCAACTACCGACCAGGTGGCTCATTCGCCACTCGCCCGACTGCCGGCGATTCTTCTCCAGGTTCGCGACAAGGCCGCGCAACAGCTGCGCCACGGATTGCAGGCGTTGTTCGACAACGCCGACGACACCCTCTTCGAAATGGCCGACCAAGCCCGCTGTGACGTCGAGCAGAACATCTTCTTTCAAACGATGCGCGATTTGCGTCTCAAGCACAAAAGCATCGAGCGGGTGTTTCTCGAGCAGTTTTTCGGCGCGTTCATCCGGCTTGCCCAATACGACCCTGCCATTACAGCTATGCCCCAGGCCTTGGCGGCCGATTCATCCTTGGCGCAAACCGATGACGAGGGGGAGCGTACAGTCGCGGTGGACACGATGGTCAGCCGGGTCCTGGACCGCGACGGGTTAGCCCTGGATCAACTGACGGCTCGACTCTGCGCTTTGTCGGGCAAGGGGTTGGGCGATCTGCACAACCCCCTGAGTCCGGCGATGCTCTGCGAATACTTCTTGCAGGCTGCGCGCCAGCTGGGGCTGGAGATCAAGGTGAAGCTGATTCTCCTCGGGTTGTTCGAGCGTTATGTCCTCAGCGAGACCGATCAGCTTTACGCCGAAGCCAATCAACTGTTGCTCGCTACCGGTGTGTTGCCCGACCTTGAACCGGCCCCGGTGCGCCGTACCGTCGACCGGCCCGACAGCGCCCCCGTCGAACCGACCGATGAGTGCGCCACCCCGGTCTGCTTGCCCATCGATGACAATGTCCAGGCGGTTTTCGCCGCGTTGCAGGCCCTGCTGTTCAACGTTCGCGGCAGCCTGTCGCCAACGCTGGAAGTCAGTGCCACTGCGCTGCCGATTTCCACGCGCGATCTGTTGCGCCTGCTGTCGCATTTGCAGCAATACGTGCCGGCCCCGGCAGTCGTGGACGATTTTGACCTGCGTAACCAGCTCGAACAGTTACTGACCCGGGTCAGCGTCAAAAGTGGCAGGTCGCGGGTTTTCGAGGAGGCCGATGAAGATGTGATCAACCTGGTCGCCATGCTGTTCGAGTGCATGCTCGATGATCGAAATCTGCCGGATCCGCTCAAGGTGCTGATCGGCCGATTGCAGATTCCACTGGTGAAGGTGGCGCTGCTCGACAAGAGTTTCTTCAGTCGCAGCAGTCATCCGGCACGACGCCTGCTCAACGAAATCGCCAACGCGGCTATGGGGTGGGACGCCTGTGACGATCATCAGCGTGACAGCCTGTACGTGCGCATCGATCAGGTCGTACAGCGTTTGTTGAATGACTTTATCGATGACCCCTCGATATTTTCCGAACTGCTGGCTGACTTTCTCGCGTTTACCCAGGACGAGCGCCGGCGCAGCGAGTTGCTCGAGCAACGCATTCGTGATGCCGAGGAAGGACGAGCCAGGACCGGGCTGGCCCGCCAGCGTGTCGAGCAGGTGTTGAATCAGGCGTTGTTTGGCAAGTACCTGCCGCAAGGCGTACTGGGGTTTGTCCAGGAGGCCTGGAGCAAAGTACTGCTGCTGACGTACCTCAAGCATGGCGATCGGTCGGCTGAGTGGCATGCCGATGTGCGTACCCTGGAGCAATTGGTCTGGAGCGTTCAGCACCACCACGAGTCCGATGCGACCAGGATGTTGGCCCTGGTACCGGATTTGCTCAAGTCGTTGCGCGACGGACTGAATTCGTCGGCCTTCGATCCGTTTGCCGCCAGCGAGTTTTTCAGCGAGCTGG
This sequence comes from Pseudomonas sp. GM33, assembly GCF_000282295.1. NCBI lineage: Bacteria > Pseudomonadati > Pseudomonadota > Gammaproteobacteria > Pseudomonadales > Pseudomonadaceae > Pseudomonas > Pseudomonas sp. GM33. The sequence goes on along the minus strand of NZ_AKJO01000070.1, from coordinate 51,529 downwards.
AGAGCTTGCACGTTCAGGCAGCGGGGGGCTCACCCGCCAGTGCGTCGCTGATGATCGAGGTGCTGACGCCTGTCGTCCTGCATTTGGCCGAGGAAAGTCAGGTGCTCAGTGAGCCGATACGTTTGCTGGCGGACGATGCGGGTTTGCGCCAGGTCGATAAAATGCTTCCGGGCTGTTGGGTCGAGTTTCAGGAAGACCCGGAAAACAGCCTTCGCTGCAAACTGGTGGCCATCATTGCAACCACCGGCCAATACATCTTCGTCAACCGCACCGGCATGAAAGTGCTCGAGCGCAGTCGGCCTGACCTGGCCCTGGAACTGCGCAATGGCAGGGCGCGAGTGCTTGACGACACCTTGCTGTTCGAGCGAGCTCTCGAACGGGTGATCGGCAACCTCAAGCGCCTCAAGCGCGGCAAGTGATCGCGCCTTGGGGGAATATCGCGGCATACTGTGCCAACACAGTCGACGTTGAAGGAATCGGTATGCAGTTGGACCCCGCGAGCGGTTGGATTCAGGGTGTGCATGTCTGCCCCTCACCCAACTTCAATGCGCGCCCCACAGACGAGATTTCCCTGCTGGTGATTCACAACATCAGCCTGCCACCGGCGCAGTTCGCCACTGGCAAGGTGCAGGAATTTTTCCAGAATCGCCTGGATGTCACCGAACACCCCTATTTTGAAGGGATTGCGGATTTGCGGGTGTCCGCACACTTTCTGATCGAGCGTGACGGAACGGTCACCCAGTTTGTTTCATGCCTTGAGCGTGCGTGGCATGCAGGAGTCTCGTGCTTCGATGGGCGGGAAACCTGTAACGATTTTTCCGTGGGCATCGAGCTTGAAGGCACGGATGATCTGCCGTTCACCGACGCGCAATACGGCGCGTTGACGGCCCTGACCCGTCAGTTGCAACGGACGTTCACGGCGATCACTACAGAGCGTATCTGCGGGCACAGCGACATTGCACCCGGGCGTAAAACCGATCCGGGACCGGCGTTCGACTGGGCACGTTATCGCGCCGCTCTGGCACAAGAGGATGGGCAATGAGTTTTCTGGTGTTGCTGTTGGCGGTGTGGATCGAAAAGTTCTCGGCCCTGCGCCATCGGGTTCAGCGTGACAGTGGCTGGACACACGAGCTGAACAAGCTTGAGGCCAGCCCGCGGTTTTCGGGCCGGCCATGGCTGGTGTTGTCGGTCGTGGTCTTGTTGCCGGTGGCATTGCTGGGTTTGCTGCTGGTCGTCATCGAACCGGTGGCCTACGGGTTGCTCGCGTTGCCGATCCATCTGCTGGTCGTGATCTACAGCCTGGGGCGCGGTGATCTGCTGGGCGATCTCGGGCCGTTCCGCGATGCCTGGCGTAGGGAGGACCTGCAAGCGGCGGCCCTTGTCGCCAAGCGCGATCTGGATATCTGTGCAGACAGTGGCGAGCAGTTGCTGGAGCAGGTCGAAGGGCATTTGCTGTGGGAGGCCTACCAGAGCTTTTTCGCGGTGATTTTCTGGTACTTCCTGTTGGGCCCGGTCGCGGCGCTGAGTTATCGACTGCTGGCGCTGGCCGAAGAAGACGGGAAAAGCCCGGCGCTGGTCGAGCGCGCCGGGCAACTGCGTCACGCCTTCGACTGGTTGCCGGTGCGTCTGCTGGCGGCGAGCCTGGCGTTGGTCGGCAATTTTGTCGCGGTCAGTCGGGTGATGCTGCATGAACTGCTGAACTGGAACATCAGTGCCGCACAATTGATCGTGAAAGTCGGGCTGGTGGCCGGTGAAATTCCGGCACCGGTGGCTGGCGCAGAAGGTATCAACAACCTGGACCGCATCTGGGACCTGCTGCTGCGTGCCGCAGTGCTCTGGTATGCCGGGTTTGCGTTGTGGACGGTCCTGCATTAGGCCAGCAGTTGATGCTCTTGTGGTGAGGGGCAAGCCCCCTCACCACAATGGTTCATCCGCACTGGCGGATGAAACCTGTCGTTAACCTTAAGTTACAAAACTTCCTGCCGATTTAAGTTATACAGAGATAGCGCCGCATAGTGGCTATCTGCTGTCTGTCTGCGCCTGCCAATAAAAAAAATAAGAAATTGAAGGGAGACATCCAGTGAAGAGCTTGCTCTATCCCGCTGTTGCACTGATGAATCGTCTGAGCTTCGGCATGAAGTTCAGCCTGATCAGCGTACTGTTCCTGGTACCGATGCTGGTGACCAACTTCTATCTGGTGCGTGACTCCTACCGCGAATTCCAGGGCACACGCATCGAACTGCAAAGTCTCGACCTGTTGGGCAGCAGCCTGACGTTAAGGCGCGATCTGGAAACCCTGAACAATCTGGTGCAGATCAATGTCAGCCTCGGCCAATCCGGCAAGGCCGGCAATGTCGAATCGAAGATCAGCACCCTCGAGCAGAATATTCTGACTCGCCTGCAAGGGCTGACGGCGATGACCAGCGACCCGGAGCAGGTCGCGGTGTTTGATGGCAAGCGCGATGAGATGATCGCCGCGTTCAAGGCCCAGCAAACGGAAAACTCCCTGCAAAGCAAAAGTGCCCTGATCGGCAAGCTGGTGGGCAGTGCGCAGATTTTCGGCCAGCTGATCACCAGCCAGTCCGGCCTCAGTCGCGACAATCAGAGCGACATGCGCCAGTTGAGTGAGCTCGTCACCCTCGTCACCCCACGTGTCACCCAGATTCTGGGTGAAGGTCGGGCAATGGGGTCCTACTCGTTGGGGCAGGGTTTCATCAACTCGGCGTCGAGTACCCGTTTCGATGAATTGCTGGCGCAGATTGAAAAGCTCCAGGCCGAATATGGCCTGAAGTTGCAGGACGCCTTGGGTTCCAGCAAAGCCGCCCGCGATACCCTGGCCGCTCAGGCCGATAGCAGCCGGGCATCCTTGAAGAAAGCCAGCGAGCTGTTCGAAGAGCAAGTGGTCATGGCCGATACCCTCGATGCGCCGTGGCAGGGCTTTTACGATCAGGTCAGCGCCCTGATGGACCAGACTTACCAACTCAACGAAGCAACCCTCAAGTATCTGGGCCCGCAGTTGCAGCAACGCCTGGACCAGAACCGCACGCACATGGTCTTGCAGGCCGTGGCGTTATCAGTCGTATTCGTGTTGATCTTTTATCTCTACGGCGCTTTCTATGTCTCGACCCGCACCACGCTCAAGCGCCTTGGAGCGGTGATGGACAAGGTGGCGGCCGGCGACATGACGGTGACCTTCAGCGCCCATAGCCGTGACGAACTGGGCGAGTTGGGCGAGGTGTTCAACGGCACCGTGAAGAAAATCCATGACCTGATCGAGCGGGTCGGGCAGACCGTCAGCGAAGTCGAGCGCCAGGCCGGTCAGGTGGAAAGCGTTTCCGCGCAAAGCAACCAGGCCGTCGCCGGGCAGCGCACACAGATCGAACAAGTGGCCACGGCGATGAACCAGATGTCGGCCACTTCCCAGGAGGTCGCGCGCAGTGCTGCAGCGGCGGTGAGCAGCGCCCACAGCGTCAACGACGAAACCGTCAGCGGTCGCGGTCTGGTGGAGTCGCAGCAAGGGAGCATTGCCGCACTGGCCAGCGAAATCGATCAGTCGGTGCGGGTGATCAATCAACTGGCCAGCGACAGCCAGTCCATCAGCCGCGTTCTGGAAGTGATCAAGAGCATCGCCGAGCAGACCAACCTGCTGGCGCTCAATGCCGCTATCGAGGCCGCACGGGCCGGTGAGCAGGGGCGCGGTTTCGCCGTGGTAGCCGATGAAGTCCGGACCCTGGCCAAGCGTACCCAGCAATCGACCGAAGAAATCGAGCAGATGATCGCCAAGCTCCATGGCGGAGTCGGCGCGGCGGTCAAGGCCATGGGCACCAGCCATGAAATGGCCAACGGCACGGTGGGGCAGTCGGAGAAGGTCCAGCGGGCGCTGGAAAACATCCTGGGCGCGGTCGGTATGATCGTCGACCAGAACCAGCAGATTGCCGCCGCCGTGGAGCAACAAACCGCCGTGGCCCACGACATCGACCAGAACATCGTCGAGATCAATCGCGCCGGTGAGCGTACCGCTGAAGGTGCGCATCAGACCGAAGACGCCAGCCGGGCGTTGTCGGCTCAGGTCGTGGAGTTGAAACAGTTGATCAGTGCATTCCGGGTTTGAAGGTTTCCTCGGGACCCTGTGGGAGCGGGCTTGCCCGCGAAGACGGCGGCACATCCAACATTAGTGTGACTGGATGATCGCTTTCCCGGGCAAACCTGCTCCCACGGTTTTGGTGTACTGTCGGTAAGTTTCGTAATACTTTTTCCCTTTCTCGGTGAGAATCTTCCTGATTTTCTCCGTGCGCTGGCTATTGGATTTCAATCAAGGAAGAGTTACGCGGCTTACCCATGGAGGAGTTTGGTCATGTCTGCTGCAACAACAGGAGTCCAGGGGCGCTGTGCGCATTGTCAGCGCACGTTGCTGCTTCAGCCCTGGCAACTCAACGCCATTGCGATCAATGAAGCGTTTGCCTGCGCCCACTGCCGGAAACACGTTCAGTTGCGTTGTCCGGAACAGATCAAGCGCTTCAAGTCTCTCGACTCTTTTTCGCTGTTGCGGGCCAGCCTGCGGGTGATGGTCTGCACGGCCCTGCTGGTGGCGCTGGTGATGGAGTGGGTGGGAATGCTCAGTGTCATCGAACAGCTGAATGCTTCGCTGATCGTCTTGTTCGTGTATTTAGCGGTGGTTCTTTACTTCCGCCGGCGTCAGCACCTGACGCTGATCCTGGAAGCTGCCAGGGCTCACGCGGACTGATTACCAGCCGAATACTTTGCAGCTGTTGGCGGTGCTGGCAGCCGCCAGTCGTTCCGGGCTGATTGCCATCAATGGCGCCAGTGCCGCGCAGATCGCCGGCAAGTGTGCCGGGCTGTTGCGCTGGTCGGGGAACATGGCGGGTGCCATGTCCGGTGAGTCGGTTTCCAGCACCACCGAATCCAGCGACAGTTCGGCGAGTACGCGGTGCATGCGCAGCGCCTGTGGCCAGGTCGGGGCGCCGCCAAGGCCAAGCTTGAAACCGAGCTTGATGTATTCCCGCGCCTCCTCCTTGCTGCCGGCGAAGGCGTGGATGATCCCGGCACGTTTGAGGCGAAACCGTTTGAGGGTGGCAATCACCGCCGCATGGCTACGCCGCACATGGATCAATGCGGGAAGATTGAAGTCCGCCGCCAGTTGCAATTGCGCCTCGAACAACGCCTGTTGGCGGTCGCGATCGAGGGATTCGATGAAGTAATCCAGGCCGATTTCGCCCACCGCACACAGTTGCCGATGGCCAGCCAGGCGGGTTAGCCAATCGCCGAGTTCGCTCAAGTCTTCAGGGCGATGATCGTCCAGATACACCGGATGCAAACCGAACGCCGCATGCAGGTCGGGATCGTTTTGCACCAGCTCCCAGACCCGTTGCCAATTGGCCTGGTAAACCCCCAGCACCACGATCCGCCGCACCCCGAGGGCGCGGCTTTCGGCCAGCAGCGCCTGGCGATCAGCGTCGAAGTCCGGAAAATCCAGGTGGGTATGGGTGTCGATCAACTCCACGGCTCAGTCCTGAAGAATACGCTGCTTGAACGTGCGCGGGATGGCTTGCACGCCGGGCCGGTAATCCGACTGCTCGATGGCCGTCAGAGCGAGCGCGAGGGCCTTGTCGGCGATCAACTGGTGTTGCTGGGCCATGGCGTTGACCGGCAACGGCAGGAAGTCCAGCAGCTGGGTGTCGCCGAATGTGCCGAGGCGCAGCGGGCGGTTTTTCAACGGGAAGTCGTGCAGCGCATCGAACACGCCCTGAAGCAGTACGTAGGAGGTGGTCACCAGCGCATCGGGCAAATGGCCCAGGCGCAGCAGCAACTCTTCCATCAATTGTTTGCCGCACTCGCGGCTGAAGGATTCGCCTTCTTCGATCAGTACTTCGCCGTTGAACCCGGTGAGGGCCTCTTTGAAACCCGCGGCACGTTCCCGGCTGATGCTCAGTTCCGGGCGGGCACCGATCAGGGCGATCTGTTTGGGCAGCGGCTCCAGCAGGCTGCGGGTCAGTTGCAGGCTGGCCTCGCGGTCGTCGCTGATCACGGAGCAGAAGCGCTCGGGGTCCATGACCCGGTCGATGGCAATGATCGGTATGCCTTTGGCCTGCAACTGGCGATAGCTGTCGTCGCCGGCCGGCAGGCAACTGGCAACAATCAGCGCGTCGCAGCGCCGGGCGCGGAACAGTTGCAGCAATTGCCGTTCGCTGTCCGGGGCATCGTCGGAACTGGCGATCAGCAACTGATAACCGCGGGCGCGGGCGCCTTGTTCCAGCAATTTGGCGATTCGCGCGTAACTGGGGTTTTCCAGATCCGGCAGAATGAACCCCAAGGTACGCGTGTGTCGGCTGCGCAAGCCGGCGGCCTGTGGGTTAGGCGTGAAGCCATGTTGTTCGACGACCGCGCGCACGCGTTCGACGGTGGCGCTGCTGATGCGCTGTTGTTCGGCCTTGCCATTGATGACATAGCTGGCGGTGGTGACGGACACACCGGCCAACTGGGCAATATCACTGAGTTTCAACCCGCTGTTTCCTTGTTTTTTCGAGATTGCCTCGACATTTTCGTCAATCCTAACCGATTAAGGCAGGCGACCATTGTCGCAACGCATCCGACAAGTTGAGCTTCAAGGATGGGACATTATCGAGTAACGTGCCATTTATTCTAGATTAAACGTTTCAGCAAGCGTATTTTCTACGTTAAAGGCGCCTTTGGCCGGTTCTGCCGTGAAACCGCCAAAAGTGACGACCAAGCGCCTGAGCTGACTCATTCAAAACAATACCTGGCACCCCAAGGCGCCAAAAAGGAGAACGCATGCTCGAGCTCACTGTAGAGCAGATTTCCATGGGCCAGTCGGCCGTGGATAAGTCCGCAGCGCTGCAATCGCTGGCCCGGCATCTGGTCGCCGACGGCCTGGTTGCCGAGGGTTATCTGGCCGGTTTGCAGGCGCGGGAGGCCCAGGGCTCGACCTTTCTCGGTCAAGGTATTGCCATCCCCCACGGGACTCCCGAAACCCGCGACCAGGTGTTCACCACCGGTGTGCGCCTGATGCAGTTCCCTGAGGGGGTGGACTGGGGCGAGGGTCATATCGTTTACCTGGCGATCGGTATCGCCGCCAAGTCCGATGAGCATCTGCGCCTGTTGCAATTGCTCACCCGCGCCCTCGGCGAGACTGATCTGGGCCAGGCCTTGCGTCGCGCCAGCTCTGCTGAAGCACTGCTGAAATTGCTGCAGGGTGCGCCCCAGGAGCTGGCGCTGGATGCGCAGATGATCGGCCTCGGTGTGGCGGCCGAAGATTTCGAAGAGCTGGTCTGGCGCGGCGCGCGTTTGTTGCGCCAGGCCGACTGCGTGAGCAATGGTTTTTCCGCCGTGCTGCAACAGGTTGAAGCGCTGCCGTTGGGCGATGGCCTGTGGTGGCTGCACAGCGAGCAAACGGTGAAACGCCCCGGCCTGGCCTTCGTCACCCCGGACAAACCGCTGCGTTATCTCGGCCAGCCACTCAATGGACTGTTCTGCCTGGCCAGCCTCGGTGAGGCCCATCAAACCCTGCTGGAGCGCCTGTGCGCGTTGTTGATCGAAGGACGTGGTCATGAATTGGGGCGCGCCACCAGCAGCCGCAAAGTCCTCGAAGTGCTCGGTGGTGAAGTGCCCGCCGACTGGCCCAGTGCGCGGATTGCCTTGGCCAATGCCCACGGTTTGCATGCGCGGCCGGCGAAGATCCTTGCGCAGCTGGCGAAAAGTTTTGAGGGCGAGATCCGCGTGCGGATCGTCGACGGCCACGACAGCGCGGTGTCGGTGAAGAGCCTGAGCAAACTGCTCAGCCTCGGCGCCCGTCGCGGGCAGGTCCTGGAATTCATTGCCGAACCGGCCATCGCGGCGGATGCGTTGCCGGCCTTGTTGGCCGCCATCGAAGAAGGCCTCGGTGAGGAAATCGAGCCGCTGCCGCCAGTCAGCCAGGCACGGGAAGTCGTTGCCGATATGGCCGAAGTGATCCTCGCCCCGACATCCGGCAGCGTGGTCCAGGCCATTGCCGCCGCACCGGGCATCGCCATCGGCCCGGCGCATATTCAAGTCCTGCAAACCATCGATTACCCGTTGCGCGGTGAGTCCGCCGCCATCGAACGCGAACGTCTCCAGCAGGCGCTGGCGCAGGTGCGCCGTGACATCCAGGGATTGATCGAGCGCAGCAAAAGCAAAGCCATTCGCGAAATCTTCATCACCCACCAGGAGATGCTCGACGACCCGGAACTCACCGATGAGGTCGATACGCGCCTCAAGCAGGGCGAAAGCGCGGAGGCCGCGTGGATGGTCGTGATTGAAGCGGCGGCCCGGCAGCAGGAAGCATTGCAGGATGCCTTGCTCGCCGAGCGCGCTGCCGACTTGCGCGACATTGGGCGTCGGGTATTGCTGCAACTCAGTGGGATCGAAACCCCGAGCGAACCGGATCAGCCGTACATCCTGGTGATGGACGAGGTCGGTCCGTCCGACGTCGCGCGTCTCGACCCGGCTCGCGTGGCCGGGATTCTCACTGCACGGGGTGGCGCTACGGCGCACAGTGCAATTGTTGCCCGGGCCCTGGGCATTCCGGCATTGGTCGGCGCCGGCCCTGGCGTGTTGCTGCTGGCGCCGGGTACGCCATTGCTGCTCGATGGCCAGCGTGGGCGTCTGCATGTGGACGCTGATGCGACGACCTTGCAGCGCGCCACGGCCGAACGCGATACCCGCGAGCAGCGCTTGAAGGCAGCCGCCGAGCAACGCCACCAGCCGGCACTGACGACCGACGGCCATGCCGTCGAAGTGTTCGCCAATATCGGCGAAAGTGCCGGCGTCACCAGTGCGGTGGAGCAGGGCGCCGAAGGTATCGGCCTGTTGCGCACCGAACTGATTTTCATGGCCCACCCGCAAGCGCCCGACGAGGCGACCCAGGAAGCCGAGTACCGCCGCGTCCTCGACGGCTTGGCCGGGCGACCGCTGGTGGTGCGTACCCTCGATGTCGGTGGTGACAAACCCCTGCCGTACTGGCCGATTGCGAAGGAAGAAAACCCGTTCCTCGGCGTGCGCGGCATTCGCCTGACCTTGCAGCGCCCGCAGATCATGGAGGCGCAACTGCGTGCCTTGCTGAGGGCCGCCGACAACCGTCCGCTGCGGATCATGTTCCCGATGGTCGGCAGTGTTGATGAATGGCGTCAGGCCCGTGACATGACCGAACGTCTGCGCCTGGAAATCCCGGTTGCCGACCTGCAACTGGGGATCATGATCGAAGTGCCGTCGGCGGCCTTGCTGGCGCCGGTGTTGGCCAGGGAGGTCGACTTTTTCAGCGTCGGTACCAACGACCTGACCCAATACACCCTGGCCATCGACCGTGGCCATCCGACGCTGTCGGCCCAGGCCGATGGCTTGCACCCGGCGGTGCTGCAACTGATCGACATCACCGTGCGTGCGGCCCATGCCCATGGCAAATGGGTCGGCGTGTGCGGCGAGTTGGCAGCCGACCCGCTGGCGGTGCCGGTACTGGTCGGCCTCGGGGTGGATGAGCTCAGTGTCGGCGCGCGCAGTATTGCCGAGGTCAAGGCGCGGATTCGCGAACTGGGCTTCACTCAGACTCAAACCCTTGCCCGTGAGGCCTTGGCCGTGGGCAGCGCCAATGAAGTGCGCGCACTCGTGGAGGCCCTGTAATGGCACGGATTCTCACCCTGACCCTCAACCCGGCGCTGGACCTGACCGTACAGTTGCCGCGCCTTGAAGCCGGTCAGGTCAATCGCAGCGATGTCATGCACACACACGCCGCCGGTAAAGGCGTGAACGTGGCGCAAGTGCTGGCCGACCTCGGACATCAGTTGACCGTCAGTGGTTTTCTTGGCGAAGACAACCTGCAAGCGTTTGAAACGCTGTTCGCCAAACGCGGTTTTGTCGACGCCTTCATCCGCGTTCCCGGTGAAACCCGCAGCAACATCAAGCTGGCGGAAAGCGACGGACGCATCACCGACATCAACGGACCGGGGCCTCAGGTCAGCGAAGCGGCGCAGCAGGCCTTGATCGATCGACTGGAGCAGATTGCCCCGGGCCACGATGCGGTGGTGGTCGCCGGAAGCTTGCCGTTGGGCGTCAGTGCGCAGTGGTTGCAGGCGCTGATTGTGCGCTTGAAGACGCTGGGCCTGAACGTTGCCCTCGATACCAGCGGTGAGGCATTGCGTGCAGCGCTTAAAGCGGGACCCTGGCTGATCAAACCCAACACTGAAGAGCTGGCCGAGGTGCTGGACTGCGAAGTCGTGTCGGTCAGTGCGCAGGCCTTGGCGGCGGAGCGTTTGCACGCCCGGGGCATCGAGCATGTGGTGATTTCCCACGGCGCCGAAGGCGTGAACTGGTTCAGCGTCGGTTCGGCGCTGCATGCCACGCCACCCAGGGTCAGCGTCGTCAGCACGGTGGGCGCGGGTGATTCATTACTGGCGGGGATGCTCCACGGCTTGCTCAGCGCCGATACGCCGGAGCAAACCTTGCGCACTGCCACGGCGATTGCCGCGATGGCAGTGACCCAGATCGGATTCGGCATTGGCGATGCAGCGCAACTGGCGCAGCTCGAACAGGGTGTGCGCGTGCGTCCCCTGACAGAACAATAAGAGGGTTTGTCATGAAGTTAGCCATCATTACGGCCTGCCCGAACGGCATGGTCACCAGTGTGCTGTGTGCCCGGCTGCTGGATGCCGCGGCCCAGCGTCAGGGCTGGAGCACCAGTGTCGAAATCACCGACGCCGCACATCCGGAAAAGCAACTGTCGGCGGCTACCCTCGACGCGGCCGAGTGGGTGCTGCTGGTGACCAGCGCGCCCGTGGACATGGCGCGGTTTGTCGGCAAGCGAGTGTTCCAGAGTACCCCGGCCCAGGCCCTGCAAGACGTGGAAGCCATGCTGCGACGTGGTGCGCAGGAAGCGCAGATTTACGCCGCTTCCGAAGTGGTCATCGAGCCAGTGGCTGTAGCCCGGAACGCGCCGCGACTGGTGGCCGTTACCGCATGCCCGACGGGCGTCGCTCACACGTTCATGGCCGCCGAGGCTTTGCAACAAGCGGCCAAGCGCCTGGGTTATGACTTGCAGGTGGAAACCCAAGGCTCGGTCGGTGCGCGCAATCCACTGAGCGCAGCGGCGATTGCCGAGGCCGATGTGGTGCTGTTGGCGGCCGATATCGAAGTCGCCACCGAGCGTTTCGCCGGCAAGAAAATCTATCGCTGTGGCACCGGCATTGCCCTCAAGCAAGCCGAAGCAACCCTGAAAAAAGCCTTGGCCGAAGGGCAGCAGGAAAGTGTAGCGAACGCTGCCCAAACAACGGCCAAACAGGAGAAGACGGGCGTCTATAAACACCTGTTGACTGGCGTGTCGTTCATGTTGCCGATGGTGGTCGCCGGCGGTTTGATGATCGCCTTGTCGTTCGTGTTCGGCATCACCGCGTTCAAGGAGGAGGGCACGCTGGCGGCGGCGTTGATGCAGATCGGCGGCGACACTGCGTTCAAGTTGATGGTGCCGCTGCTGGCAGGCTATATCGCCTACTCCATCGCCGACCGTCCCGGTCTCGCGCCGGGGATGATCGGCGGTCTGCTGGCGAGCACCCTGGGTGCCGGTTTCATTGGCGGTATCGTTGCCGGTTTCCTCGCCGGTTATGCGGCCAGGGCGATCAATAAATACGCGCGTTTGCCCCAGAGCCTTGAGGCGTTGAAACCGATCCTGATCATTCCGTTGCTGGCGAGTCTGTTCACCGGTCTGGTGATGATCTACGTGGTCGGCAAACCGGTGGCCGGGATGCTTGCCGGGCTCACCCATTTCCTCGACAGCATGGGCACCACCAACGCGATCCTGCTCGGTGTACTGCTGGGCGGCATGATGTGCGTCGACCTCGGCGGGCCGATCAATAAAGCGGCCTATGCGTTCTCGGTCGGGTTGCTGGCGTCGCAGAGTTACGCGCCGATGGCGGCGACCATGGCCGCCGGCATGGTGCCGCCGATCGGCCTGGGCATCGCCACGTTGATTGCCCGGCGCAAGTTTGCGCAGACTGAACGCGAAGCCGGTAAAGCAGCGCTGGTGCTGGGGCTATGCTTTATCTCCGAAGGGGCGATTCCGTTTGCGGCGAAAGATCCGTTGCGGGTGATTCCGGCGAGCATCGCCGGCGGCGCGCTGACCGGTGCGCTGTCGATGTATTTCGGCTGTAAATTGATGGCGCCCCACGGCGGTTTGTTCGTGCTGGCGATCCCGAATGCGATCAACCATGCACTGTTGTATCTGCTGGCGATCGTCGCGGGGAGTCTGTTGACGGCGGTGGTGTATGCGCTGGTCAAACGGCCGGAAACGGTGGAAATGGTGGTAGAACCGGTCACCGCCTGACCCCTGTGGGAGCGTGCTCGCGATTGCAGTGTTTCAGTCGACATAAATGTTGAATGTGAGACCGCTATCGCGAGCAAGCTCGCTCCCACAGGGATCTATGATGTTGGCAGTTTTTGTGTCATCCCCGAGTCATCCAGCCATGCTTTGGTTTTCCACTGAAGGGGGGAGCACCATGAGCGATTTCAACCTCGGGCGCCGTCGTGTCGTGCAAGCGGTCGGCGCCGGGCTGTTGTTGCCGGGGCTGGCGCCGGCGGTGATCGCTTCGGTCAAGGATCGGCCGCAACTCACCGACGGCGTGCAGTCTGGCGACCTGCTGGGTGACCGGGCGATCATCTGGAGCCGCTGCGACCGCCCCGCACGGATGGTGGTGGAGTGGGACACCCGCAGCCTGTTTCCCAACCCTCGTCGATTCGTCTCGCCCCTGGCCGATGCGCGCACCGATTTTACCGCGCGGGTCGAACTCAACGGGCTGCCCGCCGACCAGGCGATTTTCTATCGAGTGCAATTTGAAGACGCTCAGAGCGGCGTTGCCAGCGAGCCCTGGTTCGGTCACTTGCGCAGCGTGCCGCAGACCCGGCGCGACATCCGTTTTGTCTGGAGCGGCGACTCCGCCGGCCAGGGCTTCGGCATCAACCCGGACTTTGGCGGCATGCGCATCTACGAGGCGATGCGCCGGCGGCTGCCGGACTTCTTTATCCACAGCGGCGACATCATTTACGCCGATATCCCGATCCGGGCGCAGCTCACCACAGAAGGCGGCCGGGTATGGCGCAACATCACCACCGAGGCCAAGAGCAAAAGCGCCGAGACCCTCGATGAGTACCGTGGTAATTACCGCTACAACCTGATGGACGAAAACATCCGTCGCTTCAACGCCGAGGTCCCGCAGATCTGGCAGTGGGACGACCACGAAGTGGTGGACAACTGGTCGCCCGGCAAGCAGCTGGGTGCGCGTTACCAGAGCAAAGATATCCACAGCCTGGTGGACCGCGCACGCCAGGCCTGGCTCGAATACGCGCCGATGCGCTGGCAGAGCACCGATGGCGGCGGGCGCATCTATCGCAAGCTCGGTTACGGGCCCATGCTCGATGTGTTCGTGGTGGACATGCGCAGTTATCGCGGGGCCAATGACGACAATCTGGGCGAGGCCAAGCCATTCCTCGGTCGCGAGCAACTGGACTGGCTCAAGCGCGAAATGCAGGCCTCGAATGCGCAATGGAAAGTGATCGCCGCCGACATGCCCATCGGCCTCGGCGAAGGGGACGGCGAAGTCAGACCCGGTGTCACGCGGTGGGACGCGGTGGCCAACGGTGACCCCGGCCCGGCCCAGGGGCGCGAACTGGAAATCGCCGAATTGCTCGGTTTTCTGCGGGCGCAGCAGGTACGCAATTTCCTGTTCCTGACTGCGGATGTGCATTACTGCGCGGCCCATCATTACCATCCGGATCGGGCGGCGTTTCAGGATTTCGAACCGTTCTGGGAGTTCGTCGCCGGGCCTTTGAATGCCGGCAGTTACGGACCGAATCCGCTGGATAAAACCTTTGGTCCTGAAGCGGTGTTCGAAAAGGCTCCGCCGGCGCAGAACCTCTCGCCATTTGCCGGGTTTCAGTTTTTTGGCGAGGTGAACATCGATGGGCAGAGCGGGGAGTTGAGCGTGGTGTTGCGCGATCTGGATGGGGTGTCGGTGTTCGAGCAGAAGTTGCAGCCGGTTTGATCGGCACTGAACCCATGTGGGAGCGGGCTTGCTCGCGAAAGCGGAGTGTCAGCACAGATGATTTCGACTGACACGACGCCTTCGCGAGCAAGCCCGCTCCCACATGGGGATGTGGTGAATCAGTACACGTCGCGGCGGTAGCGGCCCTGTTCGATCAGGCGCTCCACTTCGGCGGCGCCCAGCACCTCGTTGAGCGCCTGGTCCACACCCGAAGCCATGCCTTGAAGGCTGCCGCAGATGTAGATCACCGCACCGTCCGCCAGCCACTGCTTCAGTTCGGCCGCCGATTCGCGCAGGCGATCCTGTACGTAGATCTTTTCGGCCTGATCACGTGAAAACGCCAGGTCCAGTCGCGCCAGATCGCCATTGATCAGCCATTCCTCCAGCTCCTTTCGGCACAGGTAGTCATGCTCGCGATTGCGCTCGCCAAACAGCAGCCAGTGACGTTGCTGGCCGTCGGCAATCCGTGCCTTGAGCAGGCTGCGCAACCCGGCCAGCCCTGTGCCATTGCCCAGCAGGATCATCGGCACCGGTTGGGCCGGCAGATGGAAACCGCTGTTGCGCCGCACGCGCAGGCTGATGGAACTGCCCACTGGCGCGTGTTCGGTCAACCAGCCGGAACCGACGCCGAGGTTGCCATCGGCATGCACTTCCTGGCGCACGATCAGTTCCAGCACGCCATCGGCCGGAATCGACGCAATGGAGTACTCGCGCATGGCCAGCGGCACTAGGGCTTCTGCCAACGCCTGCGCATGCAGGCCGACCAGATGGGCGCGGTTCTGCGGCAACTGGCGGCTGGCGAGGGCCTGTTCGAGGGTTTCCTGCAGGCCGTTGAGTTGCACCTTGGTCTCACCGTGAATCCCCAGGCCATCGAGGAAATGCTCGATCACCCATGGGCAATTGCGCGGCAAGACTTCCACCAGGTCACCGGCCAGCCAGCTGCTGGTGGTGGGTGGCTTGAGCCCCAGCAAGTACACCGGGGAACCGCTGCTGTCCGGGTTGAGCAACTCGCGATGGGTCAGGGTCCAGTTGTCGTAGCTGGGCGCTTGCCAGGTGTCGACGGGCGCCTGGCCCGTCAGCAGGCCCAGTTGCTGTTGCCAGTGGCGCAAGGCGTAAGGATCGCCGCTGTCCACTTCCACCGGGGCGAACAAGGTTGTGCCGCCGTGTTCGCCGAGCCAGGTGTGCAGGCGTTTGGCGAATCCGCAGAAGTGTTGATATTGCCGGTCGCCGAGGCCGAGGACTGCATAGTTCAGGCGCTCCAGGCTCGGCGTGCGGCCCAGTACCTTGCGTTCGAAACCCCGGGCGCTGTCTGGTGCTTCACCATCACCGAAAGTACTGACGACGAACAGTGCGTTGTTCGAGTCCTGCAAATCCCGTTCGCTGACGTTCGCCAGCGGCTGCACCTTCACCGGCAGGCCCGCAGCCTGCAATTGCCCGGCGGTCTGCCAGGCCAGTTGTTCGGCGAACCCGCTCTGGCTGGCGAAGCCGATCAGCCAGGCCGGTGCGTCATCAACTGGTGTTACGAGACCTTGGCGAGCGTCCTTGATCTGGCGTTTTTTGCGGCGACGATCCAGGTACAGCATCCAGCCGGTGACGAAGAACAGCGGCATGCTCAGCGCAGTGAGGGTCAGGATGATGCGCCCGACGATGCCGAAGTAAGTGCCGACATGCAGTGCATAGATGCTGGTCAGCAGTTGCGCCTTGAAGCTCTTGTCACTGTAGCGGTCAACCCGTTTGACCACGCCGGTGGCCGGGTCGAGGGTGATCTGGTTCAAGGCGCGGTCGTGAGGCGAGGTTTTCAGCAGGAAGGAAACGGTCGCCGGCTGGCCGGCCACTGGCGGCATGCGCACGTTATAGGAACTGAGTTGCGGGCCGGCCGCGCTGTAGATGCTGCTCCACATTGCTGCGTAATCGGCTGTTGGTGCCGGACCTTGCGGCGCAGGGCCACGTCCGCCGCGAACGCGTTCGTTCTGCGGTGAGTCGGAGAGCAACCGGGTCAGCCCCTTGTTGTACCACTCGTAGGACCAGGACAACCCGGTCAGCGCTGCCAGGAGATAAAACACCAGGCACCAGGTGCCGGCCACCGAGTGCAGGTCCCAGTTGAAGCTGCGACCCTTTTTCTTCCAGTCCAGGGTCAGCCAGGCGCGCCAGCTTCTCCACTGGCGCGGCCAGCGCAGGTACAGGCCGGACAGGCAGAAGAACACCAGGATCAACGTGCACGCGCCGGTGATCTGCCGACCTGTGTCGCCTATGGCGAGGAAGCGGTGCAGTTGCAGCATCAGGCCAAAGAAACCCTGGCCGGAGGCATCGCCGAGGAACTCGGCGGTGTACGGATCGAAGTAGCGCATCTCGCCACGGCGTTCGCCCGGCGGCGGGGTGAACCATACTTTGGCGGCGTTGCCGCTGTCGGTTTCCACGGTGAGCATCGAGACTTTTTTGCCCGAAGCGGCTTCGATGTGCTCCACCAGTTCGGCAGGCGGCAGCACGCCGGCGAGCTGTTTTTCGACCTGCAACACAGAAGGGTTGAGTGTGCTCAGGATTTCATCCTGAAACGACACCATCGCCCCGGTGATGCCCATCAGGGCCAGGACCAGCCCGGCGCTGATGCCGAAAAACCAGTGCAACTGGAACAGGGTTTTCTTCAACACGTCGCTCGCCTTGTTCGTTCAAGTTGATTCATCACGGCGCGCATTATGCCGTGGGGTTGTCGAGAAGCATTCTTTTTTACGCACAAAGGCCCCGTTCATGTGAATGAACGGGGCCGGGTCTGACTTCAGCTTTCACCCTCTCCTGTGGGAGCGAGCTTGCTCGCGATAGCGGTGTGTCGGCCAACATAAATGTTGAATGTGGCGCCGTCATCGCGAGCAAGCTCGCTCCCACAGGGATTGCAGTGTGAGTGGCAATCAGAAGTGGAAGTTGGTGCTCAGCAACGCGGTGCGACCGGCCGCCTGGTTGGCGAAGTGAGTCGAGAATGCTTTGTCGTAGTAGGTTTCATCCGTCAGGTTCTGCACGTTCAGTTGCAGGTCGACGTTTTTGCTCAGCTTGTAGGCTGCCATCGCGTCGTAACGAACGTAGGAGTCAACCATGGTGGTGTTGGCTACGTTGCCGAACACGTCATCGACATAGAACGCACCGCCGCCGATGGTCAGCTTCGGCGTGACCTGATAAGTCGTCCACAGGCTGGCGCTGTTTTTCGGCGTGTTAGGCAGCTCGTTGCCATCGTTGGCTTTGTTGGCCGGCAGGTCGCCGCCATCGACTTGCTCGCTGTCCATGTAGGCGTACCCGGCGAACACTTGCCATTTGTCGGTGAGCTTGCCGCTGGCCGACAGTTCGATACCTTGAACGCGGGTTTTGCCGGCGTTCTCATAAGTGGTGGTGTTGGTCTGCACACGAGCGTTGTCTTTTTCGGTGCGGAAGATATCGGCGGTCACGGACAGGCGATCGTTCAACAGGTCCCACTTGGTACCGATTTCGTAGTTCTTGGTGGTTTCCGGCTCCATGTCGCTTTTCAGCAGATTGCCGTTGCGATCCGGCGTGCCACCCAACGGGTTGCCTTCCGAACCTTCGCCCAGGGTGTTACCCGGTGGCGTGGCGGACGTCGCGTAGGACGCATAGATGCTGCCGTTTTCCGCTGGTTTGTACACCACGCCGAACTGACCGGTGACGAATTCGCTGGTGTCATCGCCCTTGGACGTGGTCACGCTGGAACCGTTGAAGGTTTTGTAGCTGGTGTCGAAATGGTCGTAACGCAGGCCCATGTTCACCAGCCACTGCTCGGACAACGTCAGGGTGTCGAACACATACAGTGCGTAGGTGTCGGCCTTGGTGTCGGTGCCGGCGTAGTTACGCGAGATGGCACCGTTCCACGGGTCATTCGGGTTCGGATTGGACAGCGAGGTGCAGTTGTAGCCGCTTGGCGCGCCGATCAGTGCCGGCGAGCAGTTAGTGGTCACTGCGGCTGTTCCCGGGGTGGTGTCGGTGTTGACGTTGTACGAGGACTTTTGGTTTTCCTCATGGGTGTACTCGACACCGGTGGAGAAGCTGTTCTTGAACCCGGCAATGTAGATATCACCAAACAGGTCGGTCTGGTTGGTGGTGGTTTCGGTGTTGCTCACGCGGGTGTTCGCGCGGCGCCAGACGCTGCCATTGTTGACGTTGCCTTTACTGTCATCCGGCTGGGTCAGGATGTAATCCTGCATGCTGGTGCCGTGACGCAGGGTGTTCTTGATGGTCAGCGCGTCGCTCAGGTCGTGCTCGATGGCGAAGGTCGCCGTATCGACACGGGTCTTGCGGAAGTCGCGGTCGTTCAGGCCATAGAAGTTGCTGCTGTCGCCGCCGTCATTCGGCTTGTCCGGATTGGCTTTGGTACGCGCAGCCGAGCCACCGGCCGGGATCGAATACGGAATGCCCGAATCCGGCGTGTCGTTGCTTTCCAGGTGGTAGTAGTCGAGGTTGACGCGAGTGTCCGTACCCAGGCCGAAGGCCAGGGACGGTGCAACACCCCAGCGGTCGTAGTTGACGCTGTCACGCCCGGCGACGTTGCTCTCGTGGCTCAGCAGGTTCAGACGGCCAGCGGCGGTGTCGGTGAACTGGTAGTTGCCGTCGAAAGTGTAGCGCTGGGTCTGGTCGGAACCCCAGGTGAAACCGCCGTCGAGTGAATCGCCCAGGTGCGCTTTCTTGCTCACCAGGTTGATGCTGCCGCCGGCTGCGCCACGGCCGCCGATCGCGGAGTTCGGACCTTTGCTGACTTCAATCGATTCAACGGCGAAGATCTCGCGGCTCTGGGAACCGGTATCGCGCACGCCGTCCAGATAGGTGTCGCCCTGGGCGTCGAAGCCACGGATGAACGGTCGGTCGCCTTGCGGGTTGCCGCCCTCACCGGCACCGAAGGTGATGCCTGGAACCGTGCGCAACGCGTCCTGCAGGTTGAGCGAACCGGTGTCTTTCAAGACCTGTTGCGGAACAACGGTCACCGAGCGCGGCGTGTCGATCAGCGGCGCGGTGTACTTGGGCGAGGAGGCTTTCTCTACGTTGTAGGTTGTCTCGTCCTGGGCTTCGCCAGTGATGGCGGTGGCGCCCAGCGAAATCACATTGTCCGGTGTTTTCCCGTCGGTTTTTTCCGCCGCGAAAACCATGTGGCCCGCAGAGCCGGCAGTAATCGCCATGCCGATGGCCGATGCGAGCAGACGTGGTGAACTGACCGGTACTTGTGGTTGCTGACGCGACATTTGAATTCCCCTCCCCAAGGATTTGAGGCGGCGGAATATAGGGTAAACACGTATTTGTATCAATTGCGAAATATTACTATTTGCGCTTAATTTACATTCTTTACAATTTACCCTTACGGTTTTTGCTGTCTCGTTCGTCTGTTGGGTTTTACATAGGCAATAAGAATCAATACCATTGCCATCCCTTTGTTTTCAGGTGTCTTGTCATGCTGCTGCACATTCCAGGCCTGTTCGAGAAAGACGAGGTGCAGCGCATTCGCGAGGCTCTGGAACAGGCCGATTGGGCCGATGGCAAGATCACCGCCGGCTTCCAGTCGGCCAAGGCCAAGCACAATTTGCAACTGCCGGAAGGCCACCCGTTGGCCAAGGAGATCGGCGCGGCGATGCTGGAGCGGCTGTGGAAGAATCCGCTGTTCATGTCGGCTGCACTACCGCACAAAGTCTTTCCTCCGTTGGTGAACTGTTACACCGCCGGTGGCAGTTTCGATTTCCATATCGACAACGCGGTGCGCCAGCCTAAAGGCAGCATCGAGCGGGTGCGCACGGATTTGTCTGCCACGCTGTTCTTCAGCGAACCCGAGGATTACGACGGCGGCGAGCTGGAAATCCAGGACACCTTCGGCACTCAGCGGGTGAAACTGCCCGCCGGCGACATGGTGCTGTACCCCGGCACCAGCCTGCACAAGGTCAACGCGGTGACACGCGGAACGCGACTCGCCTCGTTTTTCTGGACGCAAAGCCTGGTGCGCGAAGACAGTCAGCGCGCCCTGTTGTTCGAGATGGACGGGGCCATCCAGCAACTGACCCGCGATGTCCCTGATCATCCGTCGCTGATTCGCCTGACCGGCACCTATCACAATCTGTTGCGTCGCTGGGTCGAGGTGTAAGTGGCGGATTTTCGTTTACGCCGCGAGGAAATGCTCGATGGCGAGCGCCTGCGCTCCATGCTCGACGAAAGTCCGGCCCGCGCGGCCCAGGCCATCCTGATCGCCGCACGTGAAGGTGAGGTCGAGGCCCAGGCCTTGCTCGGGCAGATTCTGCTCGACGGCCAGGGAATCGCCCAGGACCAGCCGCTGGCGTTGCGCTGGTTTGGCATCGCTGCGCGCCAGGGGCACCTGATGTCACGCAATATGCTCGGCCGTTGTCATGAGCATGGTTGGGGGTGTGTTGCCGACGCCTCGATTGCGGCGCGGCATTACCGGATTGCAGCGCAGGGTGGGCTGGACTGGGCGATGTATAACCTCGCCAATCTGTTGGCCACCGGGCGCGGTGTGGCCGAAGATCAGGCATTGGCGCTGGGCTGGTACCGGCGTGCGACGGACCTCGGCCATGCGAAGTCGATGAACCTGCTGGGGCGCTATCTGGAGGAGGGCCGATTTTGCCGGGCCGACCCGGATGCCGCTTTCGAGTGGTATAGACGTTCCGCAGAGGGCGGGGATTTTCGCGGGCAGTTCAGTTATGCGGCGGTTCTGGCGCAGGACGGGAACGTCGAAGAGGCCTTGGTATGGCTTGATCGGGCGTTGGAGGCTGGCAACCTGAATTTCCTGCGAGTGAGCGGCCAGGCACTGCTGCAGGCTCCCCACCCCGATCTGCAGGCATTGGCCTCGCGCTTTCAGCAGCGTGCCGAACAATTGCAAAATCAGGCGCAGGTGGCCTAGATACCGAGAACTGCAGCGGTTATCGGGGCGAGCGAAATGGCGTTGTGTGTGCCTTCGCTCGCGCTGATCAGGATGCTACTTCCAGCTGGAGCGGACCCGGTTTAGCTTTTCCATTCCTGGCGAAGATTTTTCAAATGTTTGATGAAGATGTTCGACTGTTCGATGAACAGTTTAACAACCGAACTGAAATCGTCGGTAGCATCATGTTCATTAATCTCTAGGAATTTATCAATGGCATCGGCGAGGGTGCTTATCTCATTCGTGTAAGCCTCTCTCGGGGTTTGCACGGACTGGAATTCCACCAACTGACTTTTTCGATCCTGCAAGAGCTTTACATCTTGTTTGATGCTAATCAGGTTTCGACGACGATCATCAAGGCGCGCCTGAATCTGGCGCCTGGCTTCAATCAAATTGTCATATTTGATTCTGTCACTGATTAAGTTGAGAATCTTGCCGGCGGCGGCAATGCCAGTCTTGACGAGTTCAACTTGAGGGGCGGAGAGATTAAGCCCTGCAAGTTTTTCCGCCGTGAGAAACAGCTCCTTGATCAGTGAGAAAGTGTCCGTTGCTTCAATGAGTTTAATGGCACCATTCAGCTCTGATTCGTCAGTTGTCAGTTTCTCAATGTCGCTTTCCAGTTCTGCTATATGCGGGCTGATGTTGCTGATGGAGTCTTCCAGTTCCTTGATGCGGTATTGGTTGTCGCTGAGGGTTACTGCTTTAAAGTTCGTCAGGTTGTTGTTCAGCGTTGTTGAGTGTTTTAAGACTTCGGACGTACCGGTTTTAATTGACGAATTGATTTCTTCGTAAAAACTATCTATGGCTTCCTGTTGCTCGGGGGTAGAGGGTTCGAGTTTCAGATTCTCGATGATGGTGTGAAAGCGTTGAATTTCGCCAATGGGTAAAACGCTAGGCAACAGAGTCAGGCTGCTAAGTGCTTGCTTGTCGATGGCGTTTAGTTCCTCCAGCAACGATGCCAGTTGCTCCCCGAGTACCGGTAGATAGACAGTGCTTAATGTGCGGATTTTATAGTGGATTTCATCCCTGTTTTGCTTGATTTTCTTCATGTCGGGAGAGGGGTACTGGAATTGCGAGCCGAGAGTATGTAGGGTCATGATTTTTCCGTTTTTTAGAAAATAAATGTTTGGTTTGGCATGTGCGGCGCAAGCCGGGATGTCAGGAGTCGCTTGTGGCATTGTTGAAGGCAGTCAGTAAATCGCCCGCCTGCTTTTTTATCGCTGACCAGTTATCCATCATCGTGGTTAGTTTGGTGGCAAAAGTTACCAAGTACATGGCATTGGTAACGCCATCCAGTCTTTTGCTGGAGGACTCGACGTAAGTCTGTATCAACTGCCAGAGGCTTTCGAGGTTCGATGAACTGCCAGCAGCATCTTCAATCCTGAGGTGCAGGTCCTGGAGGCTGGTTTCGAATGCCAGCAACGACGCGAGGACCGTATTGGTGGTTGCGATCTCTGATTCGATTTCGCGTCGTTTGGTTGTTAGCTGCTCCAGTTCGTTACGAGCCTTGTTGGCCTTGGCTCCATATATTGTAGAAGTAACGATAAAGCCAACTATGCCACCGAAGACTCCCCACCATTTGCTTTTGGAATATTCTCCGATTTCCGCGAGCTTTTGGTCGATGCGCTCATTGAGAAATTTAAGGTCGTCATTGAGTTTTTCTATTTTTTTATCGAAGTTATGGCTGTTGCACAAGGTTACTTTTAAACCAAGTTTCGACTTTAGCGCGTTGATGTCAAATTTGAATTTGCTGATCTGGTCTTTGGTTGTCTTTGTGCTTGCGCTGTGTTCGATAATAACGGATTTAAGCTCTTCAACCAGCTCCAGTAATGCCGGGATTTTTTGTTTTTCACCTTCAGTCAATTGGATTTCCGGAAGATTTTCGATTTCCTCCGGGCTCAGGTCGCCGACTTTTCCGGTTCCGCTAATGTAACTGGGAAGGCCCTCCAGGTACTTAATGATGGATTGGCTGTTTGAGGTGAAGTTGTCGGCAAACACATGAAGGTCCGAGCCGACTTTCTTCATGTTGGATTCCAGTGGTGACCAAGAGGCAGCATGGCTTCTCATGGGCAGGAACAGGGTTTGCATATCGGCAGATTTGAGTCCGATGATATCCACCTGGTCGAAATTGTATATCTGTTCTATTTCATCAATTTCGATGGGGAGTGTAAGCCCGACATTGACGTAGCGTTTGATTTTTCTGATATCGTCATTTGTGACCAATAATCCTTTTTCACGCTCGACACCCTCGAGAGTGCCGGAAACGGCCCCCATGAAATCCGATGTCAATGAATTTAGTTGTTCTGCGGTAATGACCTGTTCTTCAGTGGCTAACATGAAAATCCCTTTTATGTTATTGCGTTATGGGGGTGTTGTCGTCACTGAAAAGTAATGGTGGCTGTGGTTAAAGTTAAGTTGTGAAGAGTTTCAGTGTGTGTCTGATGGTGGAGGAAAATTGGCGATTTACTGTTTATGCTGGATAAGGTTCGATGTTCCGATATCGAAACTTAATGTGTTGAGAGTTGGTGCTGCGGTGAAAATAAAAAAAGGCCTGTGATTACTCACAGGCCTTTTTTATATAACGGGCGGGATTTACACGTAGAACGACTTCAGCGGCGGGAAACCATTGAACTCGACAGCGCTGTAGCTGGTGGTGTACGCACCGGTCGACAGCCAGTACAGGCGATCACCGATGGCCAGGTTCAGCGGCAGGCCGTATTTGTAGTTTTCGTACATGATGTCGGCGCTGTCGCAGGTAGGGCCGGCGATGACTACTTCTTCCATCTCGCCTTTCTTCTCGGTCCAGATCGGGAACTTGATGGCTTCGTCCATGGTTTCGATCAGGCCGGAGAACTTGCCCACGTCCGTGTACACCCAACGCTCTACCGCGGTACGGGACTTGCGTGCGACCAGCACCACTTCGCTGACCAGGATGCCAGCGTTGGCGATCAGCGAACGGCCCGGTTCCAGGATGATTTCCGGCAGGTCGTCACCGAAGTCTTCCTTGAGGAAGCGGATGATTTCTTCTGCGTAGGTTTCCAGGCTGTTGGTGCGGGTGATGTAGTTGGCCGGGAAGCCGCCGCCCATGTTGATCAGCTTCAGGTGGATGCCGTCTTCTTCTTTAAGGCGCTCGAAGATCACTTTGACCTTGGCGATCGCCGCGTCCCAGACGCTGATATCGCGCTGCTGCGAGCCGACGTGGAACGAAATGCCGTAAGGTACCAGGCCCAGGTCGCGAGCGAGGATCAACAAGTCCATGGCCATGTCGGTCTGGCAACCGAATTTGCGCGACAACGGCCAGTCGGCGGTGGTCGAGCCTTCGGTCAGGATACGCACGTAGACTTTCGAACCCGGGGCGGCCTTGGCGATGTTGCGCAGGTCGGCTTCGGAGTCGGTGGCAAACAGGCGCACGCCCTTCTCGTAGAAGTAGCGGATGTCCTTGGATTTCTTGATGGTGTTGCCGTAGCTGATGTGGTCGGCGCTGACGCCACGGCTCAGCACTTTGTCCAGCTCATAGATCGAAGCGATGTCGAAGCTCGAGCCTTTCTCTTTGAGCAGGTCAATGATTTCAACGGCCGGGTTGGCCTTGACCGCGTAGTAGACCTTGGCGAATTCGAAACCGGCGCGCAGGTCGTCGTAGGCCTGGGCGATCATCGCGGTGTCGATCACCACGAACGGGGTTTCCTGTTTGTCGGCGAACGCCTTCATTTTCTGAAAGGTTTCACGCGCGAAATAGTCTTCGACTTGGATCGACATGCTGGGAACTCCTACTGGCAAACTAAAATTATCAATGGGTGCGAGGGTGTGTCATCAATGAATTCGCGAGTGCGTTGCGCCTGAGCGCGTGCCAGGCAAGGCGCAGGCCGCCGCTAATGGTCATTCCCTTCGCAAGGCTTGCAACGCAGCATGGCGCGCGCTCAGGCACAACCCGAAGGGCCGGGCCTGCTTTTGCGCAGGGCTGCGTTGCTCGTCCCTTATTTGGAACAACCAAACTGCGGTCCTCGCGCCTTGCCCTGCGCAAAAGCAGGCTCCGGCGCACTCGTGAATTCATTGATGACACACCCTCCTGAACGTCCTCCGTATCCCCACTTTGGTTCGCCTACTTCCCAAGGCATGTCGCCGAAAGCAAAAAGGCCATGGGAAGTGCAGCTTTCCCTTGGCCTTGCTGTCTCGTCGTCAGTACTTGAGCCGGATGGATCGTTTCCAGCATGGACGTTCGGCGCGAACTTTAGGGCGTGAGGGGCTTGAGATCAACAAAAAATGTCGCGTTTTTGCACTCTTCTGACGCGCGTTGCGGGCATCACTCTTTGTAACCGACTCAGATGACAGTCGGATGTTCCCGAAGAATTGTGAAGTGTTAAAAATACCTGCACGTTCGATGCTTTTGTGCGCCAATTTATGGATAAGTGTGATGGCGTCAACATCGCCGACGTTGGCTGCGAGAAGATGGGCTGAGGGGGGATTTGGCTATTTCAAAAGGTATGTTGGGATAGCTTTTGCATCCGCTGCTGTTGATATTTTTTTCCGGTCTGCGAATCCCTGAAAAATTGCACAAGAGCTGTGGGAGCGAGCTTGCTCGCGATAGCGTTAAGTCAGTCAACTACGATGTTGGCTGTGAAAATGCCATCGCGAGCAAGCTCGCTCCCACAGGTTTTGTATTTTTACCGAGCAAGCTGTCAGGCGACTACTGCCTCGGCCGGCGAGACAATATTGGTTTTCATCCCCCGCGAACGCCCCGAACTCAGGTAGGCCGCAATCGACTCCTGCGTCACTTCACCCAAAAACACCCGCTCGGCATCCATCACCGGCAACCACGACCGGTTGAACTCGTACATGCGCGACAGCAGGATGCGTAAATGCTCGTCGTACGCCGCCGTGGCGTTGAACTCGCGCTGGTACTGCGCGCAGGTGCCGGTCTGACGGTGCAAGTCGCGACGTCTTACGTAACCCAGGGCCTTGTTCTCTGTGCAGGTCACCACCACGTAGCGACGGTCATGCTCGTCCATCAATTCCAGCGCCTCGGCCACCGGGGTTTGCGGGCTGACGGAGGGCGCGTTGTCCGCCGCGTCTTCGGCTTTTACCAGCAGCAGGCGCTTGAGCGTGCTGTCCTGGCCGACGAAGTTGCTGACAAACTCATCCGCCGGGTGGGCGAGCAAGGTGTCCGGGTGATCGATCTGCAATAGCTTGCCAGCGCGGAAGATCGCGATCTTGTCGCCGAGTTTGATCGCCTCGTCGATGTCATGGCTGACCATGATCACGGTCTTGTTCAGCGCCCGCTGCATCTCGAAGAATTCGTTCTGGATCATCTCGCGGTTGATCGGGTCGACCGCGCCGAACGGTTCGTCCATCAACAGTAATGGCGCATCTGCCGCCAGGGCGCGAATCACGCCGATCCGTTGTTGCTGGCCACCGGACAACTCCCGTGGATAGCGATGCAAGTACTGCTTGGGTTCGAGCTTGATCATGCTCATCAACTCGCGGGCGCGGTCGTGGCATTTCTGTTTGTCCCAACCGAGCAGTTTCGGTACGACCACGATGTTCTCTTCGATGGTCATGTTCGGGAACAGGCCGATCTGCTGGATCACGTAACCGATGTTGCGGCGCAGCGTCACTTCGTCGAGGCCGGTGGTGTCTTCGCCGTTGATCAGGATCCTGCCCGAGGTGGGTTTGATCAGGCGGTTGATCATTTTCAGCGTGGTGCTTTTGCCGCAACCCGATGGCCCGAGAAACACGCAGATTTCGCCTTCATTGACGGTCAGGCTCACCGAGTCCACGGCTTTCACATCCTTGTCGTTGCTTTGGAAGGTCTTGCTGAGGTTTTGAAGTTCGATCATTTCAGGAGTCCTTTTGGAGTCAGCGAGCGTTGCAGTACTTGCAGGATCAGGTCGGCGATGATCGCCAGCACACTGACCAGCACGGCGCCGACGATCAGCATCGACATGTCGCTGCGGCTGATGGAAGCGAGGATGAGTACACCGAGGCCACCGGCACCGATGGCGGCGGCGATGGTCATGACGCCGATGTTCATGACCACGGCGGTGCGCACGCCGGCAAGGATCACTGGCACGGCGATGGGCAGCTCAACCATGCGCAGGCGCTGGCCGAACGTCATGCCGATGCCGCGCGCTGCTTCGCGGATGCCCGGTTCGACGCTGGTCAGGGCCAGGTAGGTGTTACGCATGATCGGCAGCAGTGAATAGAGGAACACTGCGGTGATCGCCGGCATCGGGCCGAGGCCCTGGCCGAATTTGGAGTAGAACGGCAACAACAGGCCGAACAGGGCAATCGACGGCACCGTCAGCAGCACCGTGGCACTGGCCTGCAAGGGCCCGGCGAGACTCGGGAAGCGCGTCATCAGGATGCCCAGTGGCACGCCGACCAGAATTGCCAGGGTCACGGCGATGCCGACCAGGGTGATGTGTTGCCCGGTCAGATGCATCACCTGTTGCCAGTCGAGATGGGAAAAGGCGTTCAAGAATTCCATGACTTCTCCTTCTCAGTTCAATGGATGCTGGCGCAGGAAATCGGCGGCCACGGCTGAAGGACTCTGGTGATCGACATCCACCCGCGCGTTGAGCTCGCGCATGGTGTTGTCGTCGAACAGTTCCGCCAGTGGCTTGAGCTGTGCGGCCAGTTGCGGATGCGCGTCGAGGCAGGCCTGACGCACCACCGGTGCGGCGGTGTAGTCGGGGAAGTAATGCTTGTCGTCTTCCAGCAGTTTCAGCTTGAAGGCATTCAGGCGGCCGTCAGTGGTGTAGACCAGGCCGGCAAACACCTGGCCATTGCGCAGCGCGGTGTAGACGAGACCGGCGTCCATCTGCCGGATGTTTTTGCGGGTCAGGTTCATGTCGTACAGCTGGACCATGCCTGCGAGTCCGTCCGAGCGGTTGGCAAACTCGGTGTCCAGTGCCACCAGATTGTTGGTCTTGGCCTCCTTGCGCAGCACGCTGTTCAGCTCACTGATGGTGTTGATCTGCGGGTATTGGTCAGCGACGTTTTTCGGCAGGGCAAGGGCGTAGGTGTTGCTGAACTTCGACGGAGTGAGCCAGACCAGGCCTTTTTGTGCGTCGAGTTCTCTCACTCGCGCGTAGGACTGTTCGCTGTCGAGTTTTTCGGTGACATGGTTGTAGGCCACCAGCGACACACCGGTGTATTCCCAGAGCATGTCCAGTTGACCGCTTTCATGGGCGCTGCGGGCGAGGTTGCTGCCGAGACCTCCGGTCACTTGCACGTCGTAACCCTTGGTGCGCAGGTATTGCGCGGTGATTTCCGCCAGCAGGGTCTGTTCGGTGAACACCCGGGCGCCGATGCGGATCAAGGGTTTTTCCGCGGCTTGGGCAAATCCTGCGCACAGCAGAACGCAGCCTAGTAAAAAGCTTGTTGTTTTCATGAGAGTTCCTTTACCGAGGCTTAAGACGGGCGCAGGCCGCGTTCGAGCCAGAGGCGACTGCCCAGTGTGACCATGCCGTCCAGCAACAGGGCCAGCAATGCGGTGCATGCGGCACCGAGCAGCAACTGCGGCTGATTGTTCAGGGCAATGCCGGGGAATATCAGGCTGCCAAGACTGTTGGCGCCGATCAGGAACGCCAGCGGCGCCGTCCCGACATTAATCGCCAACGCCACGCGCACGCCGCCGATGATGATCGGCACGGCGTTCGGCAGCTCGACTTTCCACAATACCTGACGCGGGGTCATGCCGATGCCGACGGCGGCTTCCTTGAGCGAGCCCTGAACGTTTTTCAGGCCCTCATAAGTGTTGCGCACGATAGGCAGCAAGGAGGCGAGGAACAGGGCGAAGATGGCCGGGCCACTGCCGATGCCGAGGATGCCCAGGGCAATGGCCAGGACGGCCAGGGGCGGAACGGTGTTGCCAATGTTGAAGAACTGCATGAAGCGTTCAGCACGACCGACCATGGACGGGCGGCTGAGCAAGATACCGGCGGGGAGGCCCACGATAAGGGCGGCCAGCATGGAAGCGAGGACGAGAATCAGATGAGCTTGCAGGTAAAACAGCAAATCGTCGCGGTAGTGTTCGATCGTGTTGATGCCGATCCATTGGATCAGCAGGGCCAGAAGGGCGATTACCAACGCGCCTCCCATCAGCCCTTTGCCATAGCGGATAGCCACAGGCGGACTCCTTTTTTCAGTCGGCGAACACATTTTCGTGTGGCAATGCCTTGCTTGGCTGCCGAAAAAATGATCGCGAGAAGCAGCTCATGCCGAGCGCGTTCCACCGTAGGAGCGAGCTTGCTCGCGAAAAACGTCCAGACAACGCGTACATTCAGGTACCCAGCGTTATCGTTGAAGTCCATCGCGAGCGGGCTCGCTCCTACAGGGGGTTGGCGCAGGGCAATCGAGCCATGAGCACAGCCTCGTCAGGCCGAATCGCAGGTGTTTCAGGCCCCCGACGAGTGGTGGTTACGGGGGAGTGGACGTCTCCGTGCTTTAAAAGGTTCCCACATTAAATGCCATGTGGCCACCTGTAGGAGCTGCCGAAGGCTGCGATCTTTTGACTTTGCTTCTAAAAAACAGGATCAAAAGATCGCAGCCTTCGGCAGCTCCTACAGGGGGATCGGGGTGTATGGACGGTGGTCCGTCGATCACTTTTTAAGCTATACTCGCCGCCCTTTTTTGAATCACCTGCCAGGCGATTTCCCATGACCAAACAGGCCGCCGAAGTCGCGAAACGCCGCACTTTCGCCATTATTTCCCACCCCGATGCCGGTAAGACCACCATCACCGAGAAACTCTTGCTGATGGGCAAGGCGATCGCGGTAGCCGGTACGGTGAAATCTCGTAAATCCGACCGCCATGCCACCTCCGACTGGATGGAAATGGAAAAGCAGCGTGGTATTTCCATTACCACGTCGGTCATGCAGTTCCCGTATCGCGAGCACATGATCAACCTGCTCGACACTCCGGGCCACGAAGACTTCTCCGAAGATACCTACCGCACCCTGACCGCGGTGGACTCGGCCTTGATGGTTCTCGACGGCGGTAAAGGTGTGGAGCCACGGACCATCGCCCTGATGGACGTCTGCCGTCTGCGTGACACGCCGATCGTCAGCTTCATCAACAAACTCGACCGTGATATCCGCGACCCGATCGAACTGCTCGACGAAATCGAAGCCGTCCTCAAGATCAAGGCCGCGCCGATCACCTGGCCGATCGGTTGCTACCGTGACTTCAAAGGCGTGTATCACCTCGCCGACGACTACATCATCGTGTACACCGCCGGTCACGGCCATGAGCGCACCGAAACCAAGATCATCGAGAAGCTCGACTCCGATGAAGCCCGTGCGCACCTGGGTGACGAGTACGAGCGTTTCCTCGAACAGCTTGAGCTGGTGCAGGGCGCCTGCCACGAGTTCAACCAGCAGGAATTCCTCGACGGTCAGTTGACCCCGGTGTTCTTCGGTACGGCGCTGGGCAACTTCGGTGTCGACCATGTCCTCGACGCCGTCGTTGATTGGGCTCCACGCCCGCTGGCCCGGGTGGCCAACGAGCGCACCGTGGAGCCGGTGGAAGAGAAGTTCTCGGGCTTCATCTTCAAGATCCAGGCGAACATGGACCCTAAACACCGCGACCGCATCGCCTTCATGCGTATTTGCTCCGGCAAGTACGAAAAAGGCATGAAGATGCGCCATGTGCGCACCGGCAAGGACGTGCGGATCGGCGATGCGCTGACCTTCTTCTCCTCCGAGCGTGAGCAACTGGAAGAGGCGTTTGCCGGCGACATCATCGGCCTGCACAACCACGGCACCATCCAGATCGGCGACACCTTCAGCGAAGGCGAAGTCCTGGGCTTCACCGGCATCCCGCACTTCGCCCCGGAACTGTTCCGCCGCGTGCGCCTGAAGGATCCGCTGAAATCCAAGCAACTGCGCCAGGGCTTGCAGCAGTTGGCCGAAGAAGGCGCGACCCAGGTGTTCTTCCCGGAACGCAGTAACGACATCATCCTAGGCGCCGTCGGTGTGCTGCAGTTCGATGTGGTCGCCAGCCGTTTGAAAGAGGAATACAAGGTCGAGTGCTCCTACGAGCCGATCACTGTTTATTCCGCGCGCTGGATCGAATGCAGCGACAAGAAGAAGCTTGAGGAATTCTCCAACAAGGCTGTGGAAAACCTGGCACTGGACGGCGGCGGTCACCTGACCTACCTCGCGCCTACGCGGGTCAACCTGGCACTGATGGAAGAGCGTTGGCCGGACGTGAAATTCCGTGCGACCCGCGAGCATCACTAAGCGCTCAATGGCGACACCCGAAAGCCCACTGTGAAAGCAGTGGGTTTTTTTTGGATTGATTTTTGCGCTGGAGGCGATTGTGTAGGTCTTTTCCTTCCCGTTTGTAGCCCGCCTCTGCTTTTCTCCTATGGGGAGATTTGCCCGCGACAAGTCAGTTGTTGGCGTTTAGTGTTCAAGACACATTTCGCAATCAGCGGCCATCTTGATGATCAAGGGAATGACGCATCGGCTGACTCATCGGCTGAGGCTGGACGGCTATTTCGGCGTGATGGCCTGGGTGCTCGCGGCGCTGTTGTTCATCAATCGACTGAGCAGCATGGTCAAGTTGTTCATGGCGCTGTACCTGCGTCAGGAACTGGGGCTGGCAATTGAAACCGTTGGCTGGCTGTTGTCAGCCTATGGCGCTGGATTGCTGATCGGCTCGATGCTCGGTGGTTTGCTCAGTGACCATGTGCGCACGGCACGGCTCACCGCGGCGTTGTTCTTTGTGTCGATGTGGGTGCTGATCCTGCTCGGGCTGGTCACGCAGGTGCCGTTGCTGGGCGGGCTGCTGTTGCTCAGCGGGGCCGTCGACGGGGCGATCCGTACGCTGCATCAGCGGCTGATCATGGAGTATTGCGAGGTTGCGCAGCGTTCCCGGGCACAGGCCTTGAGCCGGGTAGCCCGGAACCTCGGAATGGCCGCTGCCGGGGTGGCCGGCGGCGTTTTGGCGCAGACCGATTTTCGCTGGGTGTTCTTCGCCAGCGCGGCCATGACCCTGCTGGCCTTGCTCTGGTTTGTCCGCACGACATGGCGCCGACCGGTACTGGTGCCTGATGAGAGACCTGATACCGACTCAGGCTCATGCGTGCCGTATCGCGACAAACCCTTTCTCTGGTTATTGGCGACGACGGTCTTGCTCGGGATGGCATTCGACACGGTCTACAGCACGCTGGGTAACTATCTGCGTGATTACTATCGCCTGAGCACCGAAGCGATCGGCTGGCAGTTCGCATTGAATGCCGTATTGGTGGTGTCGTTACAGATTCCGTTGGCCCATTGGGGTGAACGTTGGGGCACGCGTCGCCAACTGGTGGCGGGCAGTCTGTTGCTGGCCTGTGGGCTCGGTATGTTGCCGTTGGGTTCCGGGCTGCTCTATGCCTGTCTGTCGACGGTGGTCTGGACATTGGGCGAGGCGCTGTTCATGCCGCCACTGAATGCACGGGTCATGCAGCATGCGCAACGTGGAAAAAGCGGGCAGTACTTTGGCGTGTTTTTCATGAGCTGGAGTGCGAGTGCACTGTTGTCGCCCATGCTTGGCGGTCAGTTGTACGGTCACTTTGGCGGGCACAGTGTGTGGCTGGCCAGTGCGGCACTGGCGCTGCTGTCCATACCCATGATTTATCAGGCCACCCGTCCTCGCGCTCCAGACAAGCTTGAGGGGCAACCTGGCCGAACGGTTTCGCTTAGTTGATCCGGCTATTGGGTATATTTGAAACCGGTCTTTCTGCCGAGTGCATTTCTGCTCGCTCGTCAGCGTCCAATCTGGAGAACCCGGCTGATCGGAACTAGATTTCACTCAGCGCCAGACAGGCACTCCACGAAAGGAAGGAATCGGCTATGAACAGGTTGTTTCGCGTTTTACTGCTGTTGAAGGTGTTGGTGATGCTATCGCTCGGAACGTCGACGGCGTGGGCCGAGTGCATCGATCACGGGGAGCAGGCTTCGAGCGGGCAAGCGGGATACGCGGGGTTGATGCTCGCCAAATCCGAATCGGAACCGGGAGATCAGGGGCAGGGTGGTGCTGACAACGACGATGACTCGACCACCGACGAGCCGGACTCCGATGAAGAAGAGGGCGATAGCCAGACGTAATCGCTCGATGGCGAGCGGTAGAAGGGGTTGGGTTACAACTCCAACCCTGTGGGAGCGGGCTTGCTCGCGAAAGCGGTGTGTCAGTCAGCATTAATTTTGAATGGCAGATCGCATTCGCGAGCAAGCCCGCTCCCACTGTTTTTATGCCGCGCCGTCGAGAACGGGATCAGGCCTGGAGCCCGTAGACGACCGGGCCGCGATTCCCTGCTTCAATGAAAGCCTCGCCGCCAACGATAATGCGAGCACCGCTCTGGACCTTCATATCCCACGGCAATCCTCCTGAAGGACCAAAAGAAACCCACCCGGACCCCGTCCCGCCGAAGTGGGTGTCATAGTCGCCATTGGGCAACAACCTGCCAGCGATGATATGGAGTGCCCGGTTGTAACCGACCACGACAATCTTGTCATCCGGCTGCTGGGCCAGGGATCGCCAGAATGTTTCAGGACCGGTGTTGGTGAATACAGGAAGCCCGCCATTCCACTCCTTATCGGGGTGACCGTCTGCGGTAAACCTCATCGCCATGCCCATGCTCTCCTTGAGACCGCCGGCGCATACCAGCTTCCCATCAGCCTGCTGAATGAGTTGACTCATTTTGAGTGAGCCATCCGTTGATGCCAGGAAGGCAAAACCATCGACACCAAATTGGCTATCGACCTTCCCCTCCAGATCAAATCGTGCAAGAACAAGCTGACCGGATGTGGTGGTTCCGCCAACAACGATTTTTCCGTCTTGAATCACAACGCTGCAAAGCCGGATGAAGTCGCCCCCGGTTTCGATCTCGACAAAACCGCTTTTGCCGAAACCGGTATCGAGTTCGCCATTATTGTGCAGGCGAGCCAGCAGTGACCCTTCGGACTCACTGATGAAATAGCTGAACGCCACAAGTATTTTTCCATCACCCTGCAGGCAACCGTCGATCAATGCCACTTGGGAATAATCATGCTGTGCTACAGGAACGACGACACTGCCGAAGTCCAGGTCAGGGCTGCCGTTGGCATGAAAGCGTCTCAGTGCTGCCCGGCCAATACCGTCGGGTTCCCGGGTATCACCGATCACCAGGATCTTGCGATCCTCTTGCAGTAGCAAACGCGACGGACTTGCCTTTTTACCGCTGACGAATTGCCACTCACCTGTGTTCCCGTCATTGCCAAACGCCTTGTCCTTGATACCGTCAGAATCGGTGCGGTACAGAGTGAAACCCTCTCCCTGCCGAGTGGCGTAGGTCAGGGAACCTTCAGCCGATAACACAACGGCCCTGGCCGAGCCGGCCAGAAAATTGGGCCGGATCTGACCAACAACACCAAATGCCGGGTCGAGTTGACCGGCGTACAGCAGGTTTACGTCTTTTGCTTGAGTGCCCATGAGCTTCACCTGTCCTTATAGTTTTCGAACGCTTGCGGGTTTATGCCGCGAGTCGCGTGACAAGCCCGTCATCACGACTCATGACTCACCGACAGGATTCAAACAAAACGGCTGAGCGTTCGAAGCTCTCAGGAATGACAGGTGCGTTTCTGCAAAACAGCGACGCTCAATCACCACTCGACAGGCAAAAGAAAACCCCTCCTGTATCGATTGATGCGCAATCGAATGAGAAGGGGTTTGGTTGACGCTTCAAGAATTTGAGCAACTCAATCCCTATGGGAGTCAGCCTGCTCCCACAGTTTTATGCCGCGCCGTCGAGGAATTGCTCGGCGTAGTGGCAGGCCACCTGGCGATTGTCGAGCAGGCGCAGGGCCGGCTCTTCAGTGCTGCAACGCGCAGTGGCATACGGGCAGCGCTTGTGGAAGGCGCAGCCCGGTGGCGGGTTCAGCGGGTTAGGCAACTCGCCGACGATCTTGATTTTCGGCTTGTCCGGATCCGGGTGGATGGCGGGCGTCGCCGACAACAGTGCCTGGGTGTAGGGGTGCAGGGGGCGGGAGTAGATGTCCTCTTTCGTGCCCATTTCCACCGGGCGACCCAGGTACATCACCATCACATGGTCGGCCACGTGGCGAACCACCGCCAGGTTGTGGGAGATGAACACGTAGGCGGTGTTGAACTCTTGCTGCAGATCCATGAACAGGTTGAGCACCTGTGCCTGAATCGACACGTCCAGCGCCGAGGTCGGTTCGTCTGCCACCAGCACTTTGGGTTGCAGCATCATCGCGCGAGCCAGGGCGATCCGCTGGCGCTGACCACCGGAAAACATGTGCGGATAACGCTGGTAGTGCTCGGGACGCAAGCCCACCTGTTTCATCATCGCCTGGACTTTCTCACGGCGCTCCGCAGCGCTCAGGTTGGTGTTGATCAACAGCGGCTCGGCCAACTGATCACCGACTTTCTGCCGTGGGTTCAACGAGGCGTACGGGCTCTGGAACACCATCTGCACGTCTTTGCGCAGTTGCTTGCGCTGGGCCTTGTCGGCGCCTGCCACTTCCTGGCCGGCGATTTTCAGGGAACCCGAGGACGGCTCTTCGATCAGGGTCAGGGCACGGGCCAGGGTGGATTTGCCGCAACCGGATTCACCGACGACAGCGAGGGTCTTGCCGGCTTCCAGTTCGAACGACACGCCGTTGAGGGCGCGCACGGTGGCGTGGCCCTTGAACAGGCCTCGGGACACCTCGTAGTGACGGGTCAGGTCGCGGGCGGTAAGAACGACGGCCATTACGCCACCTCCTGGTTCAGCGGGTAGAAGCAGCGAGCGAGGCTGTTGCTTTTCTGGTCAAGGGCCGGACGTTGTTGACGGCAGTTGTCTTTCACGTACGGGCAGCGTGGCGACAGCAGGCAACCCTGCGGACGGTCGTAGCGACCGGGAACGATGCCCGGCAGGGTCGACAGGCGCGAGGCCCCCAGGCTGTGTTCCGGAATCGCCTTGAGCAGCGCTTCGCTGTACGGGTGGGCCGGAATGTCGAACAGTTGCGGCACCTGACCGACTTCGACCGCCTGGCCGGCGTACATCACGCACACGCGCTGGGCGGTTTCGGCCACGACCGCGAGGTCGTGGGTGATCAGCACCAGGCCCATGTTCTGCTCTTTCTGCAGCGCCAGCAGCAGGTCCATGATCTGCGCCTGAATCGTCACGTCGAGTGCCGTGGTCGGTTCGTCGGCGATCAGCAGTTTCGGTTCGCCGGCAATCGCCATGGCAATCGCGACACGCTGGCTCATACCGCCGGACAATTGATGCGGGTAGGCGTCCATACGACTGGCTGCGCCCGGGATTTCAACTTTTTCCAGCAGTTCGATCGCACGCTTGCGGGCCGCCTTGCCGGACATTTTCAGGTGCAGGCGCAGCACTTCCTCGATCTGGAAGCCGACGGTGTAGCTCGGGTTCAGCGCGGTCATCGGATCCTGGAAGACCATGGACAGGTCTTTGCCGACGATCTGCCGACGTTGGCGATTGTTCAGCTTGAGCATGTCCTTGCCGTCAAAGCTGAGCGAGTCGGCGGTAACAATGCCGGGGTGCTCGATCAGGCCCATCAGCGCCATCATGGTCACGGACTTGCCGGAACCGGACTCGCCAACGATGGCCAGCACTTCGCCCTTGTCCACTTTCAGGTCGAGGCCGTCGACCACTGGCGTGGCGTTCTTGTCGCCGAAGCGAACGTTGAGATTCTTGATTTCTAACAGTGACATGGGAATCTCCTCAGGCGGCGTTCTTGAGTTTCGGGTCCAGCGCGTCGCGCAGGCCGTCACCCATCAAGTTGATTGCCAGCACGCTGAGCAAAATGGTCAAACCAGGCAGGCTCACCACCCACCAGGCGCGTTCGATGTAGTCGCGGGCCGAAGCCAGCATGGTGCCCCACTCAGGCGTTGGCGGTTGTACGCCAAGGCCGAGGAAGCCCAGTGCGGCGGCATCGAGGATCGCCGAAGAGAAGCTCAGGGTGGCCTGAACGATCAGCGGCGCCATGCAGTTGGGCAGCACGGTGACGAACATCAGGCGTGGCAGGCCGGCACCGGCCAGGCGCGCGGCGGTCACGTAGTCGCGGTTCAGTTCGCCCATCACCGCGGCGCGGGTCAGACGAACGTAGGACGGCAGGGACACTACGGCGATGGCGATCACGGTGTTGATCAGGCCAGGGCCGAGGATGGCGACGATCGCCACGGCCAGCAGCAGGGACGGCAGGGCCAGCATGATGTCCATCAGGCGCATGATGGTCGGGCCGAGCACGCGCGGGAAGAACCCGGCGAACAGACCCAGCAGGATCCCCGGGATCAGCGACATCACCACCGACGACAAGCCGATCAGCAGCGACAGGCGCGAGCCGGTAATCAGGCGCGACAGCAGGTCGCGACCCAGTTCATCGGTACCGAGCAGGAACTGCAGTTGCCCACCTTCCAGCCAGGCCGGCGGGGTCAGCAGGAAATCGCGGTACTGCTCGCTCGGGTTGTGGGGGGCGACCCACGGGGCGAAGATGGCGCAGAAAATCACCAGCAGCATGAACATCAGGCCGGCGACGGCGCCTTTGTTCTTGGAGAACGCTTGCCAGAATTCTTTGTACGGAGACGGGTACAGCAGGCTTTGATCGACTGCTACCGATGGAATTGGAGTGGTCATGGTCATGATCTCAGCGCTGATGACGGATGCGTGGGTTGGCAAAGCCGTAGAGGATGTCCACTACGAAGTTGACCAGAATCACCAGGCAGGCGATTAACAGGATGCCGTTTTGCACGACGGGATAGTCTCGGGCGCCAATGGCTTCGATCAGCCATTTGCCGATGCCGGGCCACGAGAAGATGGTTTCGGTCAGGACCGCACCGGCCAGCAGGGTGCCGACTTGCAGGCCGACCACGGTCAGTACCGGAATCAGCGCGTTACGCAGGCCGTGCACGAACACCACGCGCGACGGCGACAGGCCCTTGGCCTTGGCGGTGCGGATGTAGTCTTCACGCAGTACTTCGAGCATCGAGGAGCGGGTCATCCGTGCGATCACCGCCAGCGGGATGGTCCCTAGCACGATGGCCGGCAGGATCAGGTGGTGCAGGGCGTCGAAGAAGGCGTCCGGCTCGTTGGCCAGCAGCGTATCGATCAGCATGAAGCCGGTGCGTGGCTCGATGTCGTAGAGCAGGTCGATCCGTCCGGATACCGGGGTCCAGCCCAGGCTCACCGAGAAGAACATGATCAGGATCAGGCCCCACCAGAAGATCGGCATCGAGTATCCCGCCAGGGAGACACCCATCACCCCATGGTCGAACAGGGACCCTCGCTTGAGTGCCGCGATCACCCCGGCCAGAAGGCCCAGGATGCCGGCGAACAGCAGGGCGGCCATGGACAGCTCCAGGGTCGCAGGGAACAGGGAAGTGAATTCGTTCCAGACGCTTTCACGGGTACGCAGGGATTCCCCGAGGTCGCCGTGGGCCAGTTTGCCGATGTAATCCAGGTACTGGGCATACAGGGGTTTGTTCAGACCTAGGCGTTCCATTGCCTGAGCGTGCATTTCCGGGTCGACTCTGCGTTCGCCCATCATGACTTCCACGGGGTCGCCAGGGATCATGCGAATCAACGCGAATGTCAGCAAGGTGATGCCGAAAAACGTGGGGATCAGTAACCCCAGTCGGCGGGCAATAAAACTAAACATCGTAAGGTGTACCTCATCAGCCGGTTAGGCGTGCCCGGCATCCCTGCGTCAGGAATGCCGGGAGTTTTCTTATCTACTTCACCTGGGTGGTGGCGAAGTTGTTCGTGGTGAGGGGGCTAATGTGATAGCCCTCTACGTTGTTGCGCATTGCGGTAAACATTCTAGTGTGCGCCATGCTGATCCATGGCTGGTCCTGGTTAAAAATAACCTGGGCCTGCTCGTAGAGCGCTGCACGTTCGGCCGGGTCGGTTTTTTCCCGGGCCTGATCGATCAGCGCCTGGAACTTGTCATTGCACCAGCGTGCGTAGTTTTCTCCGTTCTTGGCCGCTTCACAACTGAGCATAGGCGTAAGGAAGTTATCCGGGTCGCCGTTATCGCCCGCCCATCCGGCGGAAACCATGTCGTGCTCGCCGTTTTTGGCGCGTTTGAGCATTTCGCCCCATTCCATCACGCGGATGTCGATCTTGATCCCGACCTTGGCCAGGTCGGCTTGCATCATCTGCGCGCCAAGCATCGGGTTCGGGTTGGTGGCACCACCGCCGTTACGGGTGAACAGGGTGAATACCGTGCCTTCCGGTACGCCGGCTTCCTTGAGCAGGGCGCGGGCCTTGTCCAGGTCACGGGGCGGGTTCTTCAGGTCGTGGTTGTAGCCCAGCAGAGTGTCCGGGAACGGGTTGACCGCCGCGGTCGCATTGCCTTTGCCGAACAGCGCGTTGACGGCTGCTTCCTTGTCGAAGGCGATGTCGATGGCTTTACGCACACGCACGTCGCTCAGGTATTTGTGAGTGGTGTTGATGGCGATGTACGCAACGGTCATCGCGTTCAGTTCGTCGACTTTGAGCTTGGTGTCTTTCCTGATGCTCTGGATGTCGTCCGGTTTCGGGTACAGCGCGACCTGGCATTCGTTGGCCTTGAGCTTCTGCAGGCGCACGTTGTTGTCGGTGGCGATGGCGAAGATCAATGAGTCAGCCGGTGCCTTGCCACGGAAGTAATCCGGGTTGGCCTTGAAACGAACCTGGGCATCCTTGTTGTAGCGCTGGAAGACGAACGGGCCGGTGCCGACGGGCTTGTTGTTCAGATCGCCGGTTTTGCCGGCCTTGAGCAACTGGTCGGCGTATTCGGCGGAGTAGATCGAAGAAAACGCCATGGCGATATCGGCCAGGAACGGCGCTTCGCGGCGAGTCAGGGTGAACTTGACCGTGTTGTCGTCGACTTTCTCGACGCTTTTCAGCAGTTCCTTGAAGCCCATGCTTTCAAAGTACGGGAAGCCTACGCTCGACAGCTTGTGCCATGGGTGGTTCGGGTCCAGCTGACGCTGGAAGCTCCAGACCACGTCGTCGGCATTCATGTCGCGGGTCGGCTTGAAGTATTCGGTGGTGTGGAACTTGACGCCTTTACGCAGGTGGAACGTGTACGTCAGACCGTCCTCGCTGATGTCCCAGGATTCGGCCAGTGCCGGAATCACATCAGTGGTGCCGGGCTTGAAGTCCGCCAGGCGATTGAAGATGGTTTCGGCCACGGCGTCGGCTGTGACTGCAGTCGTGTACTGGACCATGTCGAAGCCTTCGGGGCTGTTTTCGGTGCAAACCACCAAGGGTTTGGCCGAGACGCCGACAGCGACACTGAGCAACGCGGCCGCGATGGCCGCACGTAGGGGAAGCATTTTCATCAAGAACCCTCTGCAATCAGTTAAAGGACAAAAGCCGAACGGCCGATTCGTCATTGAATCAGCCGTCAGGCGCGAGCATTACAGGATGTTGAACGGAACCGTGGTCACGAGACGGAACTCGTTGATGCTGCCGTCAGCCTGGTTTTCGCTGGCACGGTGAGCGGTGTAGGTACCGCGGATCGTGGTGGCCTTGAGCGGGCCACTCTGCACGGCGTAGGTTGCGCCGATGCCGTATTCATAGTGGTGTTCGCCATCCTGGGACTGGATGCCGTCGTAACCCTTGCCGGGCACGCCGCCGTTGCCGGTGTAGTGAGTGCCGTCGATACCCCAGCCGCGCGCCTGGTAGATGTTGAACTTCAGGCCTGGCACGCCGTATTCGGCCATGTTCAGACCGTAGGCAACCTGGAACGATTTTTCGTTCGGGCCGTTGAAGTCCGACAGCAGGGAGTTGGCCAGGTAGATGCCGTTGGTTTCGTGCAGGTAGTCGAAGTACTCGTTGCCGTTCACTTCCTGGTACGAGAGGGTCAGGGTGTGGGCCTGGTGGGTCAGGCCGAACGACAGGGAGTAGGTGTCGTTGTCGATAGTGCCGATCAGGGCCTTACCGGTGTCCTGGGTTTTGTAGTAGTTCAGGCCGGTGGTCAGGCTCAGTACCTGGCTGTCGCCCAGAACGTGGGAAGCGCCGAAGTAGTACTGGTTCCAGATATCTTCCGCCTGGGTCGCCCAGAGGCTGGTGGTCAGGCTGGCAAATGGGGTGTAGGTCAGGCCGCCGGTGTAGACGTGATCGGTCTCGACGATGCCGTTGGCGTATTCGGTGCGGAATTTACGCTGGCTTTCTTCGGTACGCGGTGAGTTGCGGTCGAAGGTGGCCAGGTCGAAGGCCAGGTTGTTCAGCTCTTCGCTGTGGATGGCCACACCTTCGAAACTCGAAGGCAGTGCGCGGTTACCGATCACGTCGACCATCGGGCTGCTGAAGTTCATGCGGCCGGCGGTCAGGGTGGTGTTGGAGACACGGGCCTTGACGTTGGCCAGGCCCACTTTGCTCCACTGGCCTT
The DNA here is from genome assembly GCF_000282295.1 of Pseudomonas sp. GM33. Lineage (NCBI taxonomy): Bacteria > Pseudomonadati > Pseudomonadota > Gammaproteobacteria > Pseudomonadales > Pseudomonadaceae > Pseudomonas > Pseudomonas sp. GM33. The sequence continues at coordinate 10,175 of NZ_AKJO01000070.1, read as the reverse complement.
GAGCGTCGCCGCCTTCTTTGGTCAGGGTACGGTTGTTGCCTGCGCTTGGACGAGTGCCCGGTGCGCCACCGTTGCCGGAGGCCAGGTCTTTACGATCCCGGTCCAGTGCGATGGCGTTGTAGGCCGCCACTTCGGTGCTGAAACCGACAGTCCCTTCGGTGAAGCCCGAGTTGTATTTGACGATAGTGCCCTGGACCCAGTTGATACGACGATCGGTATTGGTCAGCGTGCCGTGATCGTTGTATTTGAATTTTGCACCACGTTTCAGTTGCTCGTTGGCGTACCAGTTACGCGTGGTGCCGGTGATCGACTGGCCTTCGACAAAACCGGTGGCTTCGCTCTGGGCGTTCTTCTCGTTCACGGTAACCGGGGTGAAAGCCTGGCTTTGGGTTTCTGCGTAAGCCGTGGCGGTTACGCTGCTTATGGCCAAGGCCAATAACGCGGTGCTGCTCAGTTTCATGGGTAAAGCTCCTTACTTTCTTTTTTTATACCGGTCTTTTTTTGTGATCCGGCTATTGGTTTAGAACTCATTCATGGCATCGCAAACGTTTGCTGTCGGCCAAATTGGCAAAAGACGGCAAAGCGTCTGCGTGAGGGCGGAAAATCCGCCCCCCGGCATTTCTGGCTAATCGGTTATTTTTCTATGCTGACACCCGAGAACACGTTGCGACCGAACGGGCTCACCTTGAACCCTTCGATTTTGGCGCTCAGCGGCTGGTTGACCGTTGAGTGGGCGACTGGCGTGATCGGCACCTGCTGCTTGAGGTACTGCTGCGCCTGTTTGTAGAGCAGGGTGCGCTGGTCACGGTCGGTGACGACCTTGGCCTGCTTGATCAGCTTGTCGTAAGCCGGATCACACCACATCGAGTAGTTGTTACCGCCAATGGCATCGCAGCTGTATAGCGTGCCCAGCCAGTTGTCCGGATCACCATTGTCACCGGTCCAGCCGATCAGGCTGATGTCGTGCTCGCCATTTTTGGTGCGCTTGATGTACTCGCCCCACTCATAGCTGACGATCTTGACCTTGAGACCGATCTTCGCCCAGTCAGCCTGGAGCATTTCGGCCATCAACTTGGCGTTGGGGTTGTACGGACGCTGGACCGGCATGGCCCAGAGGGTGATTTCAGTGCCTTCCTTGACGCCGGCGGCCTTGAGCAATTCCCTGGCTTTTTCCGGGTTGTAGGCGGCGTCCTTGATCGTGTCGTCGTAGGACCATTGGGTCGGCGGCATGGCGTTGACCGCCAGTTGCCCCGCACCTTGGTAAACGGCGTTGAGAATGCCCTGTTTGTTCACCGCCATGTCCAGCGCCTGGCGCACTTCGAGCTGGTCGAACGGCTTGTGGCGCACGTTGTAGGCGATGTAGCCGAGGTTGAAACCAGGCTTCTCGATCAGTTGCAGGGCCGTGTCGTTCTTCAGTGCGGGCACATCGGCAGGGCGCGGATGCAGGGTGATCTGGCACTCGCCGGCCTTGAGTTTCTGCACGCGAACCGAGGCGTCGGTGTTGATGGCGAAAATCAGGTTGTCGAGCTTGACCCGGTCAGGAGCCCAGTAATGCTTGTTGCCGGTGTAGCGGATGTTCGAGTCTTTCTGGTAGCTCTTGAACACGAACGGCCCGGTGCCGACCGGCTTCTGGTTGATGTCGCTCGGCTTGCCTTCGGCCAATAGCTTGTCGGCGTATTCAGCCGACAGGATGGAGGCGAAGCTCATGGCGATGTTCTGGATGAACGCGGCGTCCACGCTGTTGAGCGTAAAGACCACGGTCAGTGGCCCGGTCTTTTCGACCTTGGCGATGTTTTTGTTCAGGCTCATGCCGTTGAAGTACGGAAACTCTGTCGGATAAGCCTTACGAAAAGGTTGTTGCGGATCGAGCATGCGATTGAAGGTGAACAGCACGTCGTCGGCGTTGAAGTCGCGGGTTGGCGTGAAGTATTTGGTGGTATGAAACTTCACCCCTTCGCGCAGGTGAAACGTATATTTGAGGCCGTCCTCGGAGATGTCCCAGCTCGTGGCCAGGCCCGGTACGACGTTGGTCGCGCCTTTTTCAAACTCTGCCAGCCGGTTGTACAGTGGTTCGGCGGCGTCGTTGTCGGTCGCGGTGGTGTACTGCGCCGTGTCGAAACCGGCGGGGCTGCCTTCGGAGCAGAATACCAGGCTGTTGTTGGCGGCCTGGCTGATGGAGGTGGCGGCCAACAGGCCGGTGCCCAGCAATGCGGATAAAACCAAGGTATGGCGCATAACGCTCCCTTTTCTCTCAAAGTGTTGTCAATGAGCGGTCGCTCCGTCCGTAGACGTGGAGGCATCACTGATTTCAAGCCATGCACGCAGCAGTAACCGATGACCCACGCGTGTACTGGTCGGATCCCGACGGTATGAGCCACGGGTCCGGCAGTAAATGCGTAGAGTCCTAAAGACTCGTAGGAAATGGCGACGCGTCCTCACCCGATGCTGTAGTCAGCTGCGGATTTGGATGTAGGCAAATTCCTGCTTGCTCGGTAGATAAAGCAACGGCGACGTCAGAAACGTCGCCGTTGCAAAACCTTATTTGCTGACGCTGACGCCGTAGAAGGAGTTCAAGCCAAATGGGCTGATCTTGAAGTCCTGCACGTTGGCGCGCATAGGTTGGAACACCGTCGAGTGAGCGATAGGTGTCATTGGGACTGCATCTTTGAGGACGTGTTGCGCCTGCTTGTACAGTTCGGTGCGCTTGGCCTGGTCGGAAGTGCGCTTGGCCTGCTTGACGATGTCGTCGAACTTCTTGTCGCACCACTTGGAGAAGTTGTTGCCTTCCAGCGAGTCACAGCCGAACAGCACGTTCAGCCAGTTGTCCGGATCACCATTGTCACCGCTCCAGCCAATCAGCATCGCCTGGTTCTCGCCACCTTTGGAACGCTTGATGTACTCGCCCCACTCGTAGCTCTGGATCTTGACCTTGAGGCCGATCTTGGACCAGTCGGACTGCAGCATTTCTGCCATCAGTTTGGCGTTCGGGTTGTATGGACGCTGTACCGGCATCGCCCAGAGCACGATTTCGGTGCCATCTTTCACGCCGGCTTCCTTGAGCAGCTCTTTGGCTTTCTCAGGGTTGTACGGCGCATCCTTGATGGTGGTGTCGTAGGACCACTGGGTCGGCGGCATGGCGTTGACGGCCAGTTGGCCGGCGCCCTGGTACACGGAGTCGATGATCTGTTGCTTGTTGACCGCCATGTCCAATGCCTGGCGAACCTTCAGCTCGGCCAGCGGGTTGGCATCGGTTTGACCCTTGACCTTGGGCATCACGTTGTAGGCGATGTAACCCAGGTTGAAACCGGCCTGGTCAGGCAGTTTCAGGTCCTTGTCTTCTTTCAGCGCCTTCAGGTCGGCCGGACGAGGGAACAGGGTGACCTGGCACTCGTTCTTCTTCAGCTTCTGGATGCGTACCGACGGGTCGGTGGTGATGGCGAAGATCAGGTTGTCGATCTTCACGTCGTCAGGCTTCCAGTAGTCCTTGTTCCCGGTGTAGCGGATGTTGGAGTCTTTCTGGTAGCTCTTGAACACGAACGGGCCGGTGCCGACCGGTTTCTGGTTGATGTCGGCGGCCTTGCCTTCCTTGAGCAGCTGGGCAGCGTACTCGGCGGACTGGATCGAGGCGAAGCTCATGGCCATGTTCTGGATGAACGCGGCATCAACGTCCTTGAGGGTGAACTTGACAGTTTTGTCGTCGACTTTATCGATCTTGGTGATGTTGGTGTCCATCCCCATGTCGGTGAAGTACGGGAATTCGGTCGGGTACGCTTTGCGGAACGGATCATCCTTGTTAATCATGCGATTAAAGGTGAACAGCACGTCGTCGGCGTTGAACTCACGAGTCGGCTTGAAGTATGGGGTCGTGTGGAACTTCACACCTTCACGCAGATGGAAGGTGTAGGTCAGGCCGTCATCGGAGACGTCCCAGCTGGTCGCCAGACCTGGAATGACAGCTGTGCCGCCGCGCTCGAACTGGGTGAGGCGGTTGAACATGGTTTCTGCAGAGGCGTCGAAGTCGGTTCCGGTGGTGTATTGACCTGGATCGAAACCGGCCGGGCTCCCTTCGGAGCAGAACACCAGGTTAGTCGCAGCTTGAGCGAACGGTGCACTAGCCAACAGGCTGGCGCCGACTAAAAACGGAATGACCGCTTGTTTAAGCATGGTGGCCTCATGATTTGTTGTCATTTTTGGAATTAGAGGACGACCTCGTGAGTCGTGCCTGCGGATACTTATGCAGGGGCCATACCCAATGCAAGATCCAGAGTGACTACAAGCCTTAAACGGTGGCACGAACGTACCTTAATGTCGCATTTGTATAATTCCTGACGCATTTGACCGTTTGCGCGGCGTTTTTACGGTGCAAGTGACGCACTTTTACAGTGCGCGCCTGACTCGGGTTGCTCCCGCGTGGGGCGGGGGTGTTACTTATTCATACCCCGGATTGTGGGGTGGGCATGGCGTGAATAAGAGTGGTTATTGTTGCACCGATAGTGGCCAATCGACGGCATTTCTCGGGAGGACCTATCCAGTTATAGCTCATGCCGGAAAACTGCCAAAAAAAACGGCGATCATTTAGTGATCGCCGTTCTTGTCTGCGGGCTATCGATTCAAGGCATCAGCACTTCAATCGAGCCATCGGCGGTCATGCTGACCTGGCTGGTGCCGGCCTCGACATCCGGCGTCACCGGTGCGCTGTCCATGGCGGCGGCTTTCATCATCATTGGTGCGCGCAGGTACGGTTGTGGATAACCGTTGCTGTTGAGGTTCAGGTTGACGATTTTGTAGCTCTTGCCGCCGAGGGCATCGGTGGCCAGTTGGGCGCGGGCCTTGAAGGCGCTCACGGCGTCCTTGAGCAGGGCGTCTTCACTGGCCTGGCGGGTCGGAGTGGCGATGGCGAAGTCCATGCCGCCCATTTTCAGGTCAGTGAGCAGCTCGCCAGTCAGCTTCGACAGTGCGGCGAAGTCCGAACTTTCCAGGCGCAATTCGGCGCGCTCACGCCAGCCGGTGATTTTCTGGCCCTTGGTGTCGTAGATCGGGTAGCTGTTGCGACTGCCCTGACGCAGGGTGATGTCCTTGACCTGCTTGGCCTGGGCCAGTGCCTTGTTCATGGTGGTGCTGATGTCGGCGGCGAGTTTGGCCGGGTCGCTGTTCTGTTCTTCGGTGTAGAGCGTCACGATCATCAGATCGCGGGCCACTTCCTGACTGACTTCGGCGCGCAGGGAAATCTGGTTGTAATGCAGTTCGTCGGCGGCCAGGGCCGGGAGGCTGGCGACGGTGCCGAGACTCAGGGCGAGGAGGGCGGCGCTGCGGCGGAATGTGTGCATGAAGGCTCCTTGAAAGGTGCGCAGGGGTGTGGTCCGGACCTGCGTGAAACCATCAGACTCTAGCTTTTATGCTCTGGTTCGCACAGTTACAACTTCTATACAGATGCACACGGCCCTTTGTAGGAGCGAGCTTGCTCGCGAAGGTCGTCAACGAATACGCGGCAAGTCTGGCACCCCGTGGCGCGCTCTGGTTTTTCGCGAGCAAGCTCGCTCCCACACTGTGGCCGTTTGCCGCACTTTTGCCTGTCAGCCCCCGCGCTTGGTTATACTCCCTGCGATCCGCCTGGAGCGCTCATCAGGAGAGCTCATGCTCGCCCCCGTTCAAATCACTTCCGCCACTCGCCAGAACCTCTGGCGGCTGACATTCATCCGCACACTGGTGCTGGCCGCCCAAGCCGGTTCCGTGGGCCTGGCTTACTGGCTCGAACTGTTGCCTCTGCCCTGGTTTCAACTGGCTGCGACCCTCGCCTGTTCGATGCTGCTGTGCGTGTTCACAGCGATTCGCCTGCGTACCTCGTGGCCGGTGACCGAGCTCGAATACGCCGTGCAACTGGCTTGCGACCTGTTTATCCACAGCGCATTGCTGTATTTCTCCGGTGGTTCGACCAACCCCTTCGTCTCCTATTACCTGGTGCCATTGACCATTGCCGCCGTGACGTTGCCATGGCGTTATTCCGTGATCCTCTCGGGGATCGCGCTGACGATGTACACACTGTTGCTGGCGCAGTTCTATCCGCTGCAAACCTTCCCCATCGCCCGGGAAAACCTGCAGGTGTACGGGATGTGGTTGAGCTTTGCCCTCGCGGCTGCGGTCATCACGTTCTTCGCCGCGCGCATGGCCGAAGAGCTGCGTCGTCAGGAAGAACTGCGCGCCATTCGTCGCGAAGAAGGCTTGCGCGATCAGCAACTGTTGGCCGTCGCCACCCAGGCCGCCGGTGCCGCCCATGAACTGGGCACGCCGCTTGCGACCATGAGCGTGTTACTCAAGGAAATGCGTCAGGACCACTCTGACCCGATGTTGCAGGATGACCTGAGCGTGCTGCAGGATCAGGTCAAGCTATGTAAGGAGACCTTGCAACATCTGGTGCGCGCCGCAGAGGCCAATCGTCGGTTGGCGGTGGAGATGCAGGACGTCACCGACTGGCTTGATGAAGCCCTCAATCGCTGGCACCTGATGCGCCCGGAAGCCAGCTATCGCTTCCAGCGCCTCGGCCAGGGCCCGGTACCCCGCATGGCGCCGCCGCCGGACTTGACCCAGGCGTTGCTCAATCTGCTGAACAACGCTGCCGATGCCTGCCCCGAAGGGCTACAGGTGACGCTGGACTGGGATTGGGAAAACCTCACCATCAGCATCCGTGACCATGGCGCCGGTGTGCCGCTGGCCATCGCCGAGCAAATCGGCAAGCCGTTTTTTACCACCAAGGGCAAAGGTTTCGGCCTGGGCCTGTTTTTGAGCAAGGCCAGCGTGACACGCGCCGGCGGCTCAGTGAAACTCTACAGTCATGAGGAAGGCGGCACGCTCACCGAGCTGCGCCTTCCCCGTGTCGCCCGAGGAGACGAACATGAGTGAAGAGATCCAAGTCGAAGGCGAAGAACTGCCGCATTTGTTGCTGGTCGATGACGACGCCACATTCACCCGCGTCATGGCCCGCGCCATGGCCCGCCGCGGTTTTCGCGTCAGCACCGCCGGTTCCGCCGAAGAAGGCCTGGAACTGGCCAAGGCCGATCTGCCGGACTACGCCGCCCTGGACCTGAAAATGGACGGCGATTCGGGCCTGGTGCTGTTGCCCAAGTTGCTGGAAATGGACCCGGAAATGCGCGTGGTGATTCTCACCGGTTATTCGAGCATTGCCACCGCTGTCGAGGCGATCAAGCGCGGTGCCTGCAACTACCTGTGCAAACCGGCTGACGCCGACGACGTGCTGGCGGCGCTGCTGTCCGAACACGCCGACCTCGACAGCCTGGTGCCGGAAAACCCGATGTCCGTGGACCGCCTGCAGTGGGAGCACATCCAGCGCGTGCTGACCGAGCACGAAGGCAACATCTCCGCCACTGCCCGCGCCTTGGGCATGCACCGCCGCACCCTGCAGCGCAAACTGCAGAAGCGCCCCGTTCGCCGCTGAACCTGCGCTGAACGAATGCGGGCCGTTTCTCGCGACAAACCGGACCGATCATCTATGATCGGTTCGTGCGTGTTCTTTTCTTTATCGAGCCTTATCCATGAATCAGAACGCTGAGTATTCCGCGGTCAACGACGCCGTGCGCGGGCATTTTTTTCGCAAAGTGTGGGCAATGATCACGCCTTACTGGCGCAGTGAAGAGAAGGTCAAGGCCTGGACGCTGCTGATCGCGGTGATTGCGCTGTCGCTGATCAGCGTCGGGATCTCGGTGTGGTTCAACACCTGGTACAAGGACTTCTACAACGCGCTGCAAAAGAAGGACGAGGCAGCATTCTGGCAACTGATCCTGTATTTCTGTGCGATTGCGGCGGTGGCGATCGTCGGCGCGGTGTATCGGCTCTACCTGACGCAGATGCTGACGATCCGCTGGCGGGCGTGGCTCACCGAAAAGCATTTCAGCCGTTGGCTGGCGGACAAAAACTACTACCAGCTGGAGCAGGGCGGTTACACCGATAACCCGGACCAGCGGATTTCCGAAGACCTCAACAACTTCACCTCCAACACCCTTGAACTGGGTATCGGGCTGCTGCGCAATATCGTCAGCCTGGTGTCGTTCTCGATCATTCTGTGGGGCGTATCGGGCAGTATCGAAGTGTTCGGCATCACCATTCCCGGCTACATGTTCTGGTGCGTGCTGGTTTACGCCGTGGTGGGCAGTTGGCTGACGCATTTGATCGGTCGACGCCTGATCGGTCTGAACAACCAACAACAACGCTTCGAAGCCGACCTGCGTTTCTCCATGGTGCGGATTCGCGAGAATGCCGAAAGCATCGCGTTGTATAACGGCGAACCGAACGAAAATCGGCGGTTGAGCAGTCGCTTCGGGATGGTCTGGCATAACTTCTGGGACATCATGAAGGTGTCCAAGCGCCTGACGTTTTTCACCGCCGGTTACAGCCAGGCAGCCATCATCTTCCCGTTCATCGTGGCCTCGCCGCGTTACCTCTCAGGCAAGATCGAACTGGGCGAACTGATGCAGATCAGCTCGGCGTTCGGCAATGTGCAGGAAAGCTTCAGCTGGTTCATCAGCGCCTACCAGAGCCTCGCTTCCTGGCGCGCCACCTGTGATCGTCTGCTGAGCTTCCACCAGGCCATGCGTGACAATGAAGAGCGTGCCCCCGCCATCGACGTGCAGAATTCGGGCTCCGTCCTGAAGGTGCACAACCTCGGCCTCGACCTGGCGGAAGGTCGTCACCTGCTGACCAACGCCGAGATGACCGTGGAGGAGGGCGAGCGCGTGATGCTCAGCGGTCGCTCCGGCAGCGGCAAGTCGACCCTGCTGCGGGCGATGGGACACCTGTGGCCGACCGGCCACGGCAGTATTCGCCTGCCATCGGCGCGTTACCTGTTCCTGCCGCAAAAGCCGTATTTGCCGATTGGCACCCTGCGTGATGTCCTCAGTTATCCACAGCCCGGCGATACCTATCCGAACGAGCGCTACGTGCAGGTGCTGGAAACCTGTCGTTTGCCGCACCTGATTGCCCGCCTGGACGAAGCCAACCACTGGCAGCGCATGTTGTCTCCGGGTGAGCAGCAGCGCCTGGCCTTTGCCCGTGCGCTGCTTTATGCACCGCAATGGCTGTACATGGACGAAGCGACCTCGGCGATGGACGAGGAAGACGAGGCCACGCTGTATCAGGCGCTGATCGATGAATTGCCGGGGCTGAGCATTGTCAGCGTCGGCCATCGCAGCAGCCTCAAGCGCTTCCATCCGCGGCATGTTCGTATCGAGAATGGTCATCTGGTGGACCAGGCCGTGACCGCATAAACACCTCGCTCCTACATGGGGCGGTGGTGATCGTACAACCGCGTTGCGCTATGATGCGCTTTCAGCCGCCGAAACTTTCGAGACCGATGTACACCATGGAAAACCCGATCGACACACCACGCCTCCCACGCAAGCGTCGCAGCCTCGCTCAGGAACTGGTGACGGTGCTGTCCGAGCAGATCCGCGACGGCCATCTCAAGCGTGGCGACAAGTTGCCCACCGAGTCGGCCATCATGGATGCCCATGGTGTCAGCCGCACGGTGGTGCGCGAAGCGATATCCCGTCTGCAGGCGGCCGGCCAGGTGGAAACCCGCCATGGCATCGGCACCTTCGTGCTCGACACGCCGAGCCCGAGTGGCTTTCGTATCGACCCGGCGACCGTGGTGACCTTGCGCGATGTGCTGGCGATCCTGGAGTTGCGTATCAGTCTCGAAGTGGAGTCTGCCGGGCTGGCGGCGCAACGCCGCAGTCCGGAACAACTGGCCAACATGCGCGCCGCCCTCGATGCGTTGAATGAAAGCGCCGCCCACGCCAGTGATGCCGTGGCTTCGGACTTCGCCTTCCACCTCGAAATCGCGCTGTCCACCGGCAACCGTTATTTCACCGACATCATGACCCACCTGGGCACCAGCATTATCCCGCGCACACGGTTGAATTCCGCACGCCTGGCCCATGACGACCAGCAGCACTACATGGGGCGCCTGAGCCGTGAGCACGAGGAAATCTACGATGCCATTGCCCGTCAGGATTCCGATGCGGCGCGGGCCGCCATGCGTTTGCACCTGACCAACAGTCGTGAACGGTTGCGCCATGCCCATGAAGAGGCTGAGGCGCAGCGGGGTTAGTCTTACTGCTTCGGGCGACTCATCGTCCGGTAAGCCGTCATCGCGAGCAGGCTCG